>CAISSD010000069.1 GCA_903887975.1 uncultured Legionellaceae bacterium
AAATTGGGATCGTTGCAGGAAAAAGCATTGCGGGTATCCTGTGGTATGGAAGCATTAACCAATATGCTTTTTGGGAACAAACATGATGCCATGCGTGCAGCTTATTTAAGTAAATGCGATCTCATGACGGGCATGGTCCATGAATTTCCTGAGTTGCAAGGCATTATGGGTTTTTATTATGCCCAACAAGATGGCGAATCCGATGCTGTTGCCTTGGCGCTCAAAGAGCAATATTTACCACGATTTTCAGACGATGCACTACCGTGCTCGAACTTGGGTAAAGGACTGTCGTTGGTGGATAGACTAGACACGCTGTCTGGTATGTTTGGTATTCAACAAAAACCAACGGGCGTTAAAGATCCATTTAAATTACGCCGACATGCTTTGGCGGTTGCCAGAATATTAATCAGCATGCCCGAATCACTTAATTTATCGACGCTGATTCATGAAGCATTTCATGCTTATGGCGATGTATTTCAAGACATGTCCTTGGATGAGCTTGCATTGAAACAGTTTATTTTTGAACGCTTGAATGCCTATTATCAAAACCAAGGGATTTCAGATGATTTGATTATGGCTGTTCGTGCACGACAAGATGATTGGTTGTATGATGTTAATGAACGCATTCAAGCATTGTTTTTGTTTATGAAAAAATCAGAATCGCAATTTTTGGTGGCCTTATGTAAACGAGTGAATCATATTTTGCATGCTGTTTCTGAGAGTGTTGGCAAGAAGCCCGTGAACATCGCATTATTTAAACATCCCATAGAACAGCAATTGTTTCAAACAATGGAGCAATTGGCATCAGATATTCAACCTTACTACCAATCTGGCGATTATGTGTCGATATTATCTCAATTAATAACATTGTGTGATCCAACGAGTGTGTTTTTTGAAGAAGTTCGCGTGATGGATGATGATGAAGCGTTGAGGAACAATCGATTAAGCTTATTAAGACAATTGCAAGATTTATTGCATGGTGTGGCGGATTTTTCGAAGCTTTCTGATGCGCATAAGTCTGGGGTTTGATTCTGATGATTTAAAGCCACATGCTGATGCTTTGGCAAAGCAGTATGGCTTTGATTTGGATGGTCATATTCTTCCGCGTTTGCAATTGACGAGCGAGCGACTGGTTTTATTGATGCCTGGATGGTCGCCTTTGTGGGTGGATTTTAATACGCCTTTGGATTCAAAAGGTAAAAAATCGGGTCTTCTTCAAGCCATTAAACCGCATGTTGGCCTAAATATTGTTGATGCAACGGCTGGTTGGGGGCGTGATGCGTTTTCTTTGGCCTTGAGTGGTGCTCATGTTGTGATGCTTGAGCGAAAGCCCTGGATGGCCGCGTTGTTGCAAGATGGATTGGCGCGCATTGCCTCGCATGCGCCTTTAAAAAATCGTTTAAGGCTGCATTGGATTGATGCAATGGATTATTTCAATCAAGAGGTGGTGATACCTGATGTGGTGTATTTGGATCCCATGCATCCGCTGCGGCAAAAATCGGCGTTGGTTAAAAAAGACATGCAAGCCTTGCAGCAGTTAATCGGTGTTGAGCATGATGCTCTGGCTTTGTTACAACGAGCAAGGACCAAAGCACGTGTGGTGGTGAAATGGCCACAACGCTTGCCGGGATTGTTGAAGCCTGATTATCAATATCATGGCAAAACGGTGCGCTTTGATGTTTATCAAAAAATCCCCTAAGGATTACAATAATCACAAAAAGTAGGATCTGCTTTGGTTTGTTGATCTTTTCTGGGCAGGGGCTCTTCATGAGCGCAACGAATACATCCCCACACTTCAAATCGATGCATCTTGGTCTTGGCGCCACACCAAGAACAAGGTAAATGTTTGGCGGTTGATTTAAAACCAAATCCTGGGGTATTGCAAAGAGGGCAAAGGGGCACTATTCGAAGGGCTAATTTTTCAGCCAATTCAGATAAGGTGCTCATCCGGGTTGGATTCATCATGGCCCGCATGTCGGTTGCGATCTAATACTTTTTTCTAAAATTACTTTATGAAACGAGAAAAAATAAAATATTTAAGACAGTGGCGTCACGATCCCATTCGTGTTCCTTTATTACTTCGAGGTGCCAGACAAGTTGGAAAATCTTGGCTGGTGCAATCTTTTGGTCAAGAATTTGAATATTTCATTGAAATTAATTTCGAAAAAGACAAGCGTGCTGGTGCTTTATTTACGGAACATATTGATATTATGTTTGATATTGGTATTGCCCAAAGAATGTTGGGGCTGGATTTAGCACAATGGGTGACGCAACCCATGGAAATAAACTACTTAGGCTTTATGGCTGAGCAACTTGTTGCTCAAGAGTTCATCGCGTATGGAGATGAGCATAAATCCATGCAGTTGTATTACTGGCAAAATGAAACCAAAACTGGACATGCAGAAGTTGATTTTATAACCATTAAAAACAAACAAGTGGTTCCTGTTGAAGTCAAAGCGCGGCTAAAAGGTGGGATGAAAAGCTTAAAAGTATATTTTGAAACACACCCCAGCACTAAAATTGCTTTAAAGATCTCTGAAGGTCAATTTGCCAAACAGGATCATTTGCAAGAAATTCCTTTATACGCCGTTGACTATTGGACACAGAGATAGCTCCTAATTTTTCTTTTTTTTGTTCATCGCAATTTTATTCCACAAATGCCTAGGATACTCTCTGTTGATGATGGTAAACCATAGTGGATTCAGAATAATGGAAAACATGGCGCCAGCGATGATTAAATTTTTGGCTTCTAATGTTAAGATCCCAAGCCTACAACCCATTTCTGCCAAAATAAATGAAAATTCACCAATTTGTGCAAGACTTGCTGAAATGGTTAAAGCAGTAAAAAAAGAGTGACGAAACATCAAGACAATTAAAAATGCCACCAGTGATTTTCCAACAATAATAATAAACGCCGTCATTAAAATCAGTAATGGATGTAGAAGCAAACTTTGTGGCTGAAACAACATACCCATGGCGACAAAAAACAGCACCGCAAAGGCATCTCGTAATGGCAGTGTTTCTTCTGCAGCGCGATGGCTTAGGGTGGTGTCATTCAAAACCATACCAGCAAAAAAGGCCCCCAACGCAAACGACACCCCAAATAATTTAGCCGCCAAAAATGCCACCAATAAAGCAATCACCAATACC
>CAISSD010000070.1 GCA_903887975.1 uncultured Legionellaceae bacterium
GAGCCGTAAAGCTTGCCTTCATCACTGGCTTGAGCGGCAACCACCAGTGTGGTTTGGTTGATCACTTCAGCTCTTTCTTCAGCCAATTTCAAGCTCTCTTGTGCTTTTTTCTCAAGATCAGCACGTCGCTTTTCAAATTGCGCAATGCTTTCTACCGTTGCAAACACAGCCTTGTTTTGAGGAATCAAAAAATTACGGCCATAACCAGGTTTTACATGAACTTGGTCCCCAAGATTTCCAAGGTTTCTTACTTTTTCTAATAAAATAACTTGCATTGAATCAACCCCTTACGTTGTCTTACCTGCACCAAAGGGCAGATACAATCTAAAATTAAACAAACCATCCAACAAACCCAAGATAACAAATGCAGGAATCATCACAAAAGGCTTTAGCAATAATCCAACAATCATAATGCTCGTCAAAAAAGCCATATTTTTATGACATAATATATAAAAAATCAGGCTTAATCCAGTTGCCGTTAAATACAACAACAGCAAAGGAAAAACATCAATCGCCATAGCGTGTTCTTTAAATGCTGCATATAATACAACAAAAAAAACCAATAACACCATTCTATCGGCCCGAAAAGACAACATTTCTTGCTTAAATCCACCTGGATAAAAAAGCTCTGATTGCCATTTTCGCGCCACCAATACCGGTAAAACCGACATCAGTACCATTATCATACTTTGTGTGCCAAAAAAATAATGTCCCAAAGCATCCGCATGTGTGCTCTTTACCGCGTTAAAATAAGTAAGCCATTCATGATCTTTGGGCAATGTTTGCATCATGTTTTTAAAATAAAAAAACTGTGCTTCAACAAATCCTGGGTAAAAGTTTTGCAGCACGAGCGCACCGGCCCAAATACAAACAAAAAAACCACAAGCCATCATTTGCCAACTTTGTGTTTGACGCAAAACAGCAGCAGCAAACAAACAAGGCATCAATTCTGCCAAGGCATTGAACACTGCAATGCTCCACGACATCGACGTCATCGACATGGCAACTTGCAACAATAAAACCGGAAAAAAAACCACCAATCCCGGTTTTATGCCTTTTCGTAATGTGACCAAAGCAATCATCATCAAAGAAAAGCAAAGCGTATAAGGCATTAAAGAAAAAAGCAAAGCCAAGCCAACTGCATAACTTGGTTGTTTTAAAATCAATGCCAAGTGCCGATTGCGAAATTTAGCCCACAACGGTATCAATTTATCGATGACCATCACAATAAGGCATCAATCCTAAAAATCGAGCTTGCTTGATGGATTTGGCCAATTGACGCTGAAACCGCGTTTGTAAACCTGTAATACGACTTGGTACAATTTTTCCAGTTTCTGTAATGTAGTTTTTCAACAAATTAACATCTTTATAATCCAATTCTTCAGCGCCTTCTGCACCGAGATTGGCCATTTTTTTACGACGAAAATAAACAGACATTTGAGGGCTCCTTAAGCTGCAACACGAGGTTCTTTTTCTTTCTTCATCATCACCGATTCAGCAGTGATGGCCACTTTGCGATTAAGAACCAAATAACGTAAAATTGCGTCATTAAATTTAAACGCTGTTTTAAGTTCATCAAGTGCGACTTGGTTGCATTCGATGTTCAATAAAATATAGTGCGCTTTGTGAAGATCTTGAATGGGATAAGCCAACTGACGCCGACCCCAATCTTCTCTACGATGAATCACGCCCTCATGTTTTTTGATGATGCTTTCATAACGCTCGATCATTCCCGGTACTTGTTCACTTTGATCAGGATGCGCGAGAAAAACAATTTCATAATGTCGCATGGTATTTCCTTTTGGTTAAAGCCTTCGATTGTCGAATAAACAATACGTAAGGCAAGGTTTAAAACCTCGGCATTATATCTTGATTGATGTCGTGATGCAATGGGCATAATAAACCCTCACGACGAATCACATAAATTGCATAGCTAAAATAACTCAAAAACAAACCACTTAAAATCAAACTTGAATACGGAATATCTAGATTCAAGCTCAAAGCCACAAAACCCAATGTCCACATCGGCGTTGAAGCCACCACACATACTCTTAAGGTTTTTAAGTAAGACAGTTTGAATTTAAAAAACATGCGCGAAAAAAATTGCGCCATGATTGCAATACCCATCAAGATGACCAATGCAGTTTGTGCGGATGTCATGATGATGGTGATGTACAACGACGGCAACACACTGTATTTCAATAGTTTAATGGCTTTGGACTCAACCCAATCAGAGCCTTTAAAACGTCCATTTTGAATGTTCTCTAAAGATAATGAAAAATTTTGATGCGGGTATAGTGATGTTAGCCATTCATTGGTTTTTTGATTAAATCCATGAAACTCAGCAGGTTTTATGGTTAGCATATGAGGCGTGATTAAAATCATCAAACGCGGATATTTGAAAATATAATCCTCAAAATTGCCTTGTGAGGCCATGATACTCACAACATCACCTTGTTTGTTTTTAAACAAATGCGGTGAATTTTTAGGGATAACAATCGAGCCATTTTGAACATCAAAAAGCGGCAATACGGCAAAGGGTTCAAGTAATTGGTGGTTGATGTAATGATTAAAATCGAGTACGGTTCTGATTGAAAAAGGTGTTGCAACGAAGAGCATGACCAAGAAGAGATACATAAATCCAAAGCCACGCCAATAACGCGCAACGGCCACATATAGAGATGCGGCATAAAATGATTGAAAAAATAACAGCATATTTTTGCGCATAAATTCATCCGAATCAATTGACGTTGCGTTTTTTTTTGTTAAAATACCGGCCACACAACACATCATAACCTTTTTTTCAACATTAATACCACCCTGAGATGTATTGCATGCCCAATATTGCGTCCAAAGAATTTATATGCCCTGAGGGTATTTTATCTGTCATCAGAAAAATCACCGTTTATAGTCAAAAAAACGGTTTTACCCTAAAAATAGCTTGTTTTGACGAACACAAACATGCACTTTTAACGACATTAAAAAAAACAAACATGATAAAGCAATGGTGCACCAAATCATCCATTATCCTTGAGCCACTCAGCATACAACATACATTTGAGATTTTGAAAAATGACGCTTTGATTCATCCAACATTCGTTGATCTCATGACACACCAAATGACTGATGATATTATTGCGTGCATGGACACCAATGAAGAAAAGCTTAAAAACATTTATTTTTCTGAGGACGAGTTATCCGATGAAGAAAAAGAATCCTACAAAAGCTATTGTTGTGCCATTGGCTACAACATAATGACCGAGCCTTATTATGATCCAAGAGATCCTCGGTTTCAATTTGAAGGTACCGCCATAAAAAAATGGTTATCCATCAATCCAATGCATCCCTTTACCACAAAACCTTTAACAATTGATATGCTACAGTTTAATGCCGAATTAATGAAGAACATCAATCAATTTGTTGAAGAGCAATTGCTTGAATTTTATCAGCGCTCAAGTTTTAAAATTTAGTTCTCCAATGCTTGAATCATCTCAGGAATGATTTCAAATAAATCCCCCACCAATCCATAAGTGGCAATGTTAAAAATCGGCGCTTGTTCGTCTTTATTAATGGCAACAATAATTTTAGAGTCTTTCATCCCCGCAACATGTTGAATGGCACCAGAAATTCCAATGGCAAAATACAAAAGTGGCGCTACAATTTTACCCGTTTGTCCCACTTGGTGCTCATTGGAAATAAATCCCGCATCCACTGCTGCACGTGTTGCACCAACGGCGGCATTAAGCTTATCTGCCAAAGCTTCAATCAATTTAAACTGCTCCGCACTTTGTAAACCCCGACCTCCTGAGACAATTTTTTTTGCATGCAGCAATGTTGGTCGTCCAGATACTGAGCTTTTATATCCCAACACATTGATTTTTACTTGAGGAACATCCACCAAAACGGATTCAATAACACAAGGCATTGATGCATCCGCTGCCGCTTCAAATGCAGTGGTTCGAATGGTTAAAACCTTTTTTTCATCCAATACACGAACCGTTTGTATGGCATTACCAGCATAGACAGGATGTTCAAAAGTATCCGCATTCACAACACGAATGACATCAGAAACTTGCATCACATCCAAATTTGCGGCCACTCGCGGCCATATGCCTTTTCCAAAAGTACTGGCTGCGGCTAAAAAATACGTGTGGTCGGATGCCAATTGAACCACCACGGCAGCAATGTTCTCAGCCAACAATGGGTTTAAGTTTGGTGAATCAACACAAACAACGCGAGTTACTCCTTGCACCAAAGCCGCTTGTTCAGCAATGTTTTGAACATCTTGCCCCACCACAAGGGCTGTGACGTCGTTGGATAATATATTGGCGGCCATCACCAGATGCCGCATGTTCTCGCGCATCTCGTGCTTTTCATGTTCAACCAAAATCAATACACGCATAAACGCCCCTTTTAAATCAACTGGTCTTGTTTTAATTGCTGCACCAAAGCAGATACAGAATCCAACCGAACACCAACCGATCGAGGAAGTGGTGGTTGTACTGACAAAATTTCCAAATGATTTTTAAGGGAAAGTCCCAACGATGCCAATTCAATAACCTCCAATGGTTTGTTTTTGGCTTGCATGATGTTGGGTAAACTGGCATAGCGTGGCTTGTTAAGCCTTAAATCCACACTAACAACGGCGGGCAATTCCAGTGATAAAAATTCCAATCCATGATCCACCTCTCGTGTGACTTTAAGTGTTTCATCGACATACTCAAGCTTCGATGCAAACGTTGCCTGCGGCCAATTGAGTAAAGCTGCCAGCATTTGTGGTGTTTGGTTGTTGTCATCGTCAATAGACTGCTTGCCCATTAAAATCAATTTTGGTGGGTTTTTTAGTACCAATGAATGTATTATTTTGGCAACATTAAGGCTGCATTGCTTGATGTCGGTGCGAATCAAAATGGCTCTATCCGCACCTTTTGCCAGAGTTTGTCTTAGGGTTTCGGTACAAGAATCATCGCCAATACTGATGACCACCACTTCATCACATTGATGATGCTCACGAAATTGAACCGCTTGCTCGAGCGCCACATCATCAAAA
>CAISSD010000071.1 GCA_903887975.1 uncultured Legionellaceae bacterium
TCGCCTTTATCTGTATCAGACATTATTGTTCAGCGAAGTGTGCATACCATCAATCATGGCATACTTCATGAGCCCTATCGCTATCTTTTGATGGTCTCCACCATTGAACCACGAAAAAATCATCTTCGTTTAATCCGGGCGTGGGAAATGATTCGTGCAGCCACAGGAGAAAACCTCAAGTTGGTGATTGTGGGGTCTTTGGGCTGGGATTATGATGCAATTTATCAAACGATGAAAAAATGGCAGCAACGAGATCTGTTGTTTCATTTGCATCAAGTACCGATTTCTGAATTGAAGGTTCTGTATCAAGGCGCAGCTTCGGTGGTGTGTCCATCGGTGATGGAGGGCTTTGATTTAACCGGTGTTGAAGCCATGCTTTCCGGGGGTGTGGTGGTGGCGTCTGATATTGCCGTGCACCGCGAGGTTTTTGCCGATGCTGCCCAGTATTTTGATGTTTATTCCCCAGAGCATCAAGCAGAAGTGATTCAAAATCTGATTTCAAAAGAATCCAAGGCCAAGGCCCTAATGCTTCGTGAAAAGGGCTTGCAATATGCACAGCGCTATTTAAGTAAACATATTCAACCGCAGTGGATTGATTTTTTTAAGGATGTTCAAGCGAATAAATTTAAAGCATTTTGAGCGCCATCCAGGAGCGCATTGTGGTTTTGTGTCTTTAGGTTGTGTGGACACCCATTCAATATAGCCTTGGCGATTTGATACATCAACCACATATGATTTTTTCTTGGAACAAGAAAGCGATCCATTGGATGCCATGCAGATGAAATAACGAGGGTAAGCGTCTTCATGCATGGACACACGCCACTCTTCATCTTCTAAGTTGATGCGTTGTTCCTCACATCCTTCTGAGCCCACGGTGATTGGAAATATTTTTGAAGCAGCATATGTTTTTTGGCCATAAAACATCAAGTGCTTGAAATGGGTTTTCATGAGTTGTTCAAATTCAAAAAAATCAAGTTCTTTAAAGTGATAGGGATTCTGACGGGTACCGTTTTCTGAATAGACTGGTTTATTGGGTGTTGATATCATCAACAGTCCATTGGGTTTTAAATTTTTTTGAATTTGCTGAAGCAATTGCGCTTGTTCGGCAACGTGTTCTAGTGCTTCAAAACAAATAATTACATCATAATGGTCATGAATGCTTTCAGGAATATCCAATATTGAGCCCACACAAAAGTGAAGATTGGATTGAGTGTATTTGGTTTTGGCATGGGTGATGGCGTCAAGACTAATATCTAAACCCACAACGTTGCTTGCTGTTTGGGATAAAAACCAAGAGCCATAACCCTCACCACAGGCCAAATCCAAAACCTTAAGTCCTTTGACATGTTGTTGAGCCAATAAATAACGATGAATGTGTTCATAACCCGTACATAAATCGTGTGACCACGGTACATAGCGCTCATCAGTTTGTTGCAGCATGACGACTCCTTGTTATTTTCTGATAAAACGCAATGTCTTGGGCGTTTTTTTCAATTAATGTTGCCATGACATCGGGGGGCAGGCTCTCGAGTGTGACGTATTGGGGTGATTTGTTTTTATCAGCATTCTTGCATTTAATCCCCAATGCATTGTACAAATACAAGGCATCTTGTTCGTGTTGCTCGGTTAGCCCTATAAAATCAAATGCCTCATGGCTAAATCCCAAAGCATCAAGATAGTTTGTCATGCTGTGATAAAACGGGATGCTTTGATCATAACTTTGGTTTAGCCATGCTTCAAAGCTTGGTGGTTGGTTGTTGATTAAAAAATGATTTTTTAATCGCTCTAAAAAACCATGTTCTAATGGATTTAAGGGTGAGGATTTTTGAGCATAAAGCGCCCATGCCATGGTTTCAAAATTATAAAGTGATAAGGTTCTTGCCAGCGGCTCTCGAATAAACGTGATGTATTTGGCGGGTTGAGGGAAATGATGATGTAGGCCAAAATAGGCATTGTGTCCTGCCAAAAATCGAATGCGTTTTTTTTGTTTTGAGGATAGTGATTGAATATAATGATGAAATTGCTCATGTCCTTGGAAGAAAGCACCTTGTTGTTTAACAACATCAAAATAATATTCGGAATACTCAAAACTTGCGCGCATCATGGCGCTTTTGGGTATTGATTGTTCAATGTTTCTTTTGATGGCCTCTCCAGAGGTTTTTGGGATGTGTACAAAAATATAAAGTAGGGGCTTTTTAAATAAAAACATGTCGTTTTATTGAATGTGTAAAATGCAGATTAGGCTATCGAACTTGCTCTAAGAACTCAAGATATTTCTTGGTGATGGCAGCAATAGAATATCGAGCATCAACATGATTTTTTGCAGCCATCGCCATTTGTCTTCTGCGTTTTGCATTGGTTACCAATAGGGTAATGTATCTTGTCCAATCGTCATGGGTATAGGCAAAAAAGCCCGTGACCCCATGGTTGATGATGCAAAGATCCGCCTGAGTTGGTTTGCAAATCACGGGGACACCTGCGGCCATCATGGTGATGATTTTGGTGGATGGTTTGGTTCGTTGATGTTTTAAATGCAGGTTTTTAATGCTGAGGACGATGTCGGCTTCTATAATTTGCGTGAAACAATTGGCCACAGACCATTGAACGTAACGTACATCTTCAGTGTTTTCCAAGACCACTTCACTATGATAAACAAGCATTATTTTTTGATTGGTGTTTTGTGCTACCGAACGGATGATGGGTTCCAAATGGCTTATGTTTTTAATGTTTTCATGGTAACCGTGTGCCAAAATGGTGATGGTATCTGATGGCTTTTGGTATGTTTTGGATTCATGATTGATGATGGGATGCTCAATCAATTGGGTATGATGAGAGAATTTTCTGGCATGAACATCATGCAAAGGGCTTGATAAAATAAACCCATCCATCAGTGATGAAAATTCTGGGCAATCTGCAAAGTAGGTGGCATATTTGGCTTCGGCATTGGGATTGTCAACAATATCATAAATAAAGCGTTTATTTTTTTTCTTCAACGCTTCTATGATGGGAATATCGTTTTGGGTAAATTTTTTAACGATGATGATGATGTCGAATTGTCGCATTTCATTGGTATTGATAAAAAATCCA
>CAISSD010000072.1 GCA_903887975.1 uncultured Legionellaceae bacterium
ATGTTGTCGCGCAAATAATCAAAGCCAAATTCATTATTGGTGCCATACACAATATCAGCCTGATAAGCCTCTTTTTTAACGGGAAAAAGCATATCTGGATAAATCACACCAACGGTTAATCCCAAAAATTCAAAAATTGGCGCCATCCAACGGCTATCTCGTTTGGCAAGATAATCATTCACCGTCACCACGTGCACACCTCGTCCAGTTAATGCATTAAGATAGGCCGGAAGTGTTGCAACCAAGGTTTTCCCCTCACCCGTTCGCATCTCGGCAATATTACCCTCGTGAAGGACCATCCCACCCATCATCTGTACATCAAAATGGCGCAAACCAAGGGTTCTAAACGCAACTTCTCGAACCACAGCAAAGGCTTCGGGTAACACATCATCCAACGAAGTGCCTGCATTCAAGCGTTCTTTAAATTCTTGAGTTTTATTGGCCAAGGCCTCGTCAGACAATGACTTCATGATGGGCTCAAATGAGGCAATCAATGCGACTGTTTTTTCCATGCGACGCAAGGTACGCTCATTCCGACTACCAAAAATTTGAGAAATTAACGTTGTTAGCATCGCCTTAATCATCCTAATATCAATGTATTCAACCAATCACGGTAATTTACTCGATATTGCAAGAAAATGCCACTGGAATGCTAAAACAAATCATCTTGTGAAAGACCATCGCGCTCCAACATCAAACGCAATGCTTTAAGTGATTCCACTTGAATTTGACGGACCCGCTCACGGGTTAAATGAACTTCCTTACCAACATCTTCAAGTGTTGCTTTTTCAAAGCCCCGCATGCCAAATCGTCTGGCAATCACTTCCTGTTGCACGGGTGTTAATTCATGCAAAAACGCCTCGATTTGTTCGTGCATGTTTTCATCGGTCAACCATTCCATAGGATTTTGACTGTTTTCATCGGCTAAAGTATCCAATAATGATTTGCCATCATCAAAGCCAATCGGTGTATCAACCGAGGTAACTTTATCGTTTAATCCCAAAATTTTAGCCACTTCTTCCAGGGGTCTATCGAGCATTTCAGCAATTTCTTCAGGCGTTGGTTCGTGATCCAACTTTTGGGTGAGTTGTCTTGCAGCACGCAGATAAACATTCAATTCTTTAACCACATGAATTGGTAAACGAATGGTGCGTGTTTGATTCATTAATGCCCGCTCTATGGTTTGACGAATCCACCATGTGGCATAGGTTGAAAAACGAAAACCACGGTCTGGATCGAATTTTTCAACCGATTTCATTAAGCCCAAATTACCTTCTTCAATCAAATCCAATAAAGGCAAGCCTCGATTCAAATAACGCCTGGATATTTTAACCACCAAACGCAAATTGGATTCAATCATTCTTTGACGTGCAGCCACGTCACCTTTTAATGCAAGTTTCGAGTATTTAACTTCTTCTTCAGCGCTTAATAATGGTGAAAAACCGATTTCACTTAAATATATTTGTGTGGCATCCATGGCTTTGGATAAGCCTTTTTGAATCAAACCTTCTTGAGCAATCGCCTCTTCAATCACGGGTTCAAGATCGTCCAACGTGATTTCATCCACCAATGCTTCGGGTTCTGGTTCACCGTCGAATAATTCAGTGGCTTCTTCGGAGATTAACGGTACATCGCACGACTCATGCTCTGATTCCATGATGATCCTTAAATTACCGATTTCTTATTTTTGCAACAATCACATACCTTTTGTCAAGCATTAAATCAAAATAATTTTCCCCAAAAAAATTATAACGTCTTGCTTTATGTGGCGCCATGAGTTATAATCATCGATATGATCATAGCAATGACCGAACAGCATGATTAAAAATTTTCGATGTAAAGAAACAAAAAAAATATTTGATGGTACTGTA
>CAISSD010000073.1 GCA_903887975.1 uncultured Legionellaceae bacterium
AAGCCCAATACTTTTCGAGTGTCTCTGGGATCAATCACACCATCATCCCATAAACGAGCGCTGGCATAGTAAGGATGGCCTTGGGTTTCATAACGTTGTTTTAAATTGTTTTTAAACAGCATCTCGTCTTCCAAAGACCACTCGGTTCCAAGGGATGTGTGCTTATCGCGGTTGATTTGTCCCAAAACTTCAGCCGCTTGATTCCCCCCCATGACCGAGATGCGGGCATTGGGCCACGACCACAAAAACCGAGGTTCATAAGCACGTCCACACATGGCATAGTTTCCTGCACCATAGCTACCACCAATGATGACGGTAAACTTGGGAATGTTGGCGTTGGCAACGGCTGCAACCATTTTGGCACCATGTTTGGCAATACCACCGGCTTCGTATTTGCGCCCCACCATAAAACCTGTGATGTTTTGTAAAAAAATCAGTGGGATACCCCTTTGGGTACAAAGTTCAATAAAATGCGTGCCTTTTAGTGCGCTTTCGCTAAATAAAATACCATTATTGGCGATTATGCCAACCAAGTGCCCATAAAGTCTGGCAAAACCACAGATTAATGTTGTGCCATAGAGCGCTTTGAATTCGTCAAAATCTGATGCATCAACAATGCGTGCAATGACTTCTCGAACATCGAAAGGTTTTTTGGGGTCGGTTGGAATAATACCCATGAGTTCTTCAACATCATAACATGGTGCGCGGGCATCAATGGGTTTGATGTATTCGGGTTTTTTTCGGTGTAATTGACCCACAATGGTTCGGGTTAATTGTAATGCAGCCGCATCATTTTCGGCAATATAGTCGGCAACACCCGATTCGCGACAATGAACATCGGCGCCGCCCAATGCTTCGGCAGAGATGATTTCACCCGTTGCGGCTTTGACCAACGGTGGCCCCCCCAAAAATGTTGTGGCTTGTTGACGAACCATAATTACCTGGTCGGCCATGGCAGGAACATAAGCGCCACCTGCGGTGCAAGAGCCCATAACCACCGCAATTTGAGGAATGTTTTTTGCCGACATGCGTGCTTGATTGTAAAATATACGTCCAAAATGATGTTTGTCTGGAAAAACCTCGTCTTGATGGGGGAGGGCTGCGCCGCCTGAGTCGACCAAATAAATACAAGGTAGGTGATTTTGTGCCGCAATCTCTTGGGCACGTAAATGTTTTTTTACCGTCAATGGGTAGTAAGCACCACCTTTGACGGTGGGGTCGTTCACCACCACCATGCAGTCAACGTGGTTAATGCGACCAATGCCAGCAATAACGCCTGCGGAAGGTAGTTTTTCTTCATAAACATCGAATGCTGCCAGGGGCGATAATTCTAAAAAAGCAGCGCCTGGATCCAATAAATGATTAAGACGCTCTCTGGGTAATAATTTGGACGCTTTAAGATGTTTTTCGCGAGCATGCGTGGGTCCGCCCAAAGCAATGTCGGATAAAAGCTGATTCAGATGGCCTACCAGTACATGCATGGTATTGTAATTATCTTTAAAAGAATCGCTTTGGGTTGAAATTTTACTTAAAATTTTTGCCATAACTTGAGGTTCCTATTGAACCAAAATGCTACTAAGCACAATGATAAGCCAGACTATCCAAGTACATTCTATAAAATAGGGCATTTGTCTTTTTTTAATCAAGCGATAAATCAGTGCTGGAATGGCGGTGATGACCATGGGGATGAAGACCAAAGTCAGTACTCTTCTGACGGTGTCTCCAGTCGGATTATGAGAAAAAATTTGAGACAATTGAAGATTCACAAACACAAAAGCATAATCAATATACACAATCAAAACATGCATGTATTTGGCAAACAAAATCGTTAAGATGCTTAAAGCAAGGTAAATGATGGATTGTTTCAACATGTTATAAAATCTCCACAGCAATCGCGACTGCTTCTCCACCACCAATGCACAATGCCGCAATCCCACGTTTTTTATGGCGTTGCACTAATGCATGGATGAGTGTGACCAAAATTCTTGTTCCCGATGCCCCAATAGGGTGACCCAAGGCACAAGCACCACCATGAACATTAACTTTATTAATGTCCAACTTCAGCTCTTGAATGGCCACAAGGCTTACAACGGCAAAAGCTTCGTTGATTTCAAATAAATCCACATCCTGAATGGCCCATCCGGTTTGATGTAAAAGTTTTTTAATGGCGCCAACCGGCGCTGTTGTAAACCAAGCTGGTTCTTGTGCATGAGCGCTGTGTGCAATCACTCGAGCGAGTGGTTTGATGTTGAGGTTTGCAGCCACTAAAGAAGACATTAAAAGCACACTGGCGGCACCATCAGCAATAGAACTTGAGTTTGCAGCGGTAACGGTGCCATGCTCACCAAAAGCGGGGCGAAGTTTTGTTATTTTATCGATTTTTTTGATGTCGGGACTTTCATCGCGTTCTATGGTGACTTGTTCTTTGCTGATGGTGGTATGGATTGGAGTAATTTCTGCGTTAAAAAAACCTTGTTTTTGTGCATCAAGCGCTCGCTGCATGGATAAAACCGCATAGGCATCTTGATCTTCTCGACTAATTTCATATTTTTGGGCGGTTTGATCGGCAAATACACCCATGAGTGTGCCATGATCATAAGCATCTTCCAAGCCGTCCAAAAACATGGAGTCCATCAGTTTTCCATGACCCAGTCGATAACCTTGACGTGCTTTTTCCAGTAAATAAGGTGCGCGGCTCATGGATTCCATGCCTGAGGCCAGAATGATTTTCTCTGGTGAGGTGTGAATGGCATCAACCCCAAGCATGACGGATTTTAGTCCTGAGCCACACATTTTATTGATGGTGGTGGCCCCAACTGATATGGGAATATTGGCTTTGATGGCGGCTTGGCGTGCTGGTGCTTGACCAAGTCCCGCTTGTAAAACACATCCTGAAATGACCTCATGAATCAATTCTGGATTAATGTTGGTGTCTTTTAATACGGCCGTGTGCGCGTGACTGCCTAATTCTGGCGCAGTTAATCCAGAAAGATTTCCAAGCATACTCCCAATGGGGGTTCTTCGGGCTGCGACAATAACAACATCAGGCGTGTTCATGACCATATTCCTTAAATAATTCCCGTCCAATAAGCATTCTTCGAATCTCAGAAGTTCCTGCCCCAATCTCATAGAGTTTAGCATCTCTTAATAGTCGACCGGTAGGGTATTCATTGATGTAGCCATTCCCACCTAAAATTTGTATGGCTTGCAGTGCCATTTGTGTTGCCTTTTCTGAAGCGTATAAAATAACGCTGGCAGCATCGGTTCGACGCACCTGATGGCTGTCACAGGCTTTGGCAACACTGTAAAGATAGCTTCTGGAGGCATTCAGTTCAGTGTACATGTCGGCGATTTTGCCTTGAATGAATTGAAATTCACCGATGGCTTGGTTGAATTGTTTGCGGGCATGAATATAGGGCATCACCACATCCATACAAGCTTGCATGATGCCAATGGGACCTGCGGCCAAGATGACGCGCTCGTAATCGAGCCCACGCATCATAACGCGAACACCTTGATTGATGGCACCCAATATATTGTTTTTGGGAACGCGACATTCGTTAAACACCAGTTCACAGGTATTAGACCCGCGCATGCCGAGTTTATCTAATTTTTGTGCGGTGGAAAATCCAGGGAAATCTTTTTCAATGATGAACGCTGTAATGCCTTTAGCGCCCAATTGAGGTGCGGTTTTTGCATAAACCACCAATACATTG
>CAISSD010000074.1 GCA_903887975.1 uncultured Legionellaceae bacterium
CACTTTTTCTGATTCATCATGATCGAATGAGGTTATTGCTAAATTGGTTTTTGACAATTTTTGCTCTGATTGGTTTGGACTAAACATAACTGAATACCTACTAAAATTCATTTACCGGAAGTATATACCTAACACGAATCAATTTCTGAGGATGTGGATTTTAAAATTCAACGTAAAGTTGCTACAAATGATTTTAGTAAATCGCATTTGCTGAAGGAGTTGAAAACCTTTCGGCTTGAGCTTCAATCAAACTTTACAATTCCTAATCTTACAGCAAGTGATCCAGCAGTGCGTAATGAAGGAAAATATTCACGTGTTGAATTTTCTTATCCTTCGGCATTTATTCAGAATGCTACTTTAAGGCCTCTGATCTTGATTCCTTCGCGAAGTACGCTGCCGCGCCTTTTTTAGAAAATTTATTTTAAGGGATGCTTACAGTTTAGGTATTTAAACAACAATCAATCTATGATAGTACTTTAGTCTACGTTTGTTTCTGTTGACAATTCAAACCTAAATCTTTGTGCTTCAAAGATCAAATTATCATGACGGATTATTAAGGATACATAGTATGGAATACAATGTTAATGATACATCCAGTAGCTCGAGTAAATTACAAAATAGCAAGAAACATCAATACATGGCTCCAGCCATCATAACTCTAGAATTAGAGGCTCAAGATATCGCTTCAGGAGGTCCTAATCCAGGTCCAGATGGCACATTTGGAAATAATGCATCATAACGAATAATTCAGTGAGACTGGGCGCATCTACAGAATGCAAATTAACTAAATTTGAATAAGAGCCCCATACCTATATTATGAATCGATTGTTTGGTTATTTTTCTTTTCGTCACTCAGTCGAACAAAACATGGTGGAGAGAACAGCGTTTGAATGTCCGATATGGTCGCCTGATCATATAGGATATTTTATAGATAAATCTATTGTATTAACATCTACGCAAAGATTTATTACACCAGAATGTCAACATGCGTTGATGCCATTTCGTCATTCAGATTCAGGATATTATATTGTAGCGGATGTCTATCTAACACAACGAGGACGTTTGTGCGATCTGTTAAATATAAGTACTGAAGTAGCTGACGCAGAATTGATTTTGTTAGGGTATCTTAAATGGGGGGCTGATGTTCCTCGGTATCTTTCTGGTGCGTTTTGTTTCGCCATATGGAATCCATCAGATGCCTCGTTATTTATAGCGACAGATCAATTTAGCAAACGCCCATTACTATATGCTTACAAAGAGGGTCATTACTTCACTTTTGCGAATGAATTATCTCCTTTTAGCATTACATGCCCTTCATTAACAATTAATGAAAATATGTTTGCGCACGTTGCATTGGATTCGTTGCCTGATGCAGAAACTTGCTACAAAGAAGTTTTTAAATTGTTACCTGGTCATCAATTACGCATCACAAATCGAAATATAAAACAGACTTGCTATTGGCGCTTGCAAGAACAACGACAAAAATTACCGTTTAAAACCCGTGAGGCTTATTACGAAGCATTTAGATCCATTTTTCACGAGGCGGTAAAAGACACACTGCGTAGCCCATATCCGATTACAGTACATGTTAGCGGCGGACTTGATTCTTCATCTGTTGCAGCACAAGCGGCAGTTATATTAGAAGAACAACAACGCTCTTTATTTGGTTTCACCGCAATTCCCACTGGCCTTGAGGGACCTAGTTATCGAAGGGGTTGGCTTTATAATGAAATGCCTATAATTCAAAGCCTTTTAGAGCGTTATTCAAATATTCAACACTTTACTTATCAATCCTCATCAAAAACAGATGTTTTTCAGCTTCTACGCGAATATTATCCTTTTGTCGATCAACCCTGTCGCAACATTAGTAACATGGATTGGGTTCTTGGCGGGTATAGGCATGCAAGGCAACAAGGTGGGCGCGTTATCCTTACTGGAGCACGAGGTAATAATACGATTTCTTGGGGAGCATACTCTTGGAAGCGATGGCTTGTGTATTGGGCAGAATTGATATCAAACATCATAAAACCACAATCGGCATACCATAATTACTTTGAGTTTTGCCATGATGATTTTATAAACAGTAAAAAAGCAAAACGAATTTTACGCCAGAATATCGTATCTTTTACGCCCCATTTTTCACAACTTCTGAATTTTAAAAGCGCACTTGCAACGACAACATATTACCCCATTTCATTATATAACGGGGTACTATCTTTAGACCCAACGCTTGATTTAAATGTAGTTAAATTTTGTTATAATGTACCTGATTGGGTGTATCGCGATGGTAAAGGAACTGTAAATAACCGATTATTAGTTAGAAGGGGATTGTCTCCTCTATTACCGGATGAAATTACGACCAATACTTTTCGGGGCGAGCAAGCCGCCGATTGGTTTTTGCAATATAATGAGCACGCAACGTCGTGGTACGACCAGCTGCGCGTACTTGATAATCAAACAAACAAAATACTAAATGCTTATTATAAGCAACAAAAGTATATGGATCTTCAATTTCAGGTTTTGCTGCCCGTTAGAAAAAATGATCCAAAAATACGAACAATGCTTGATTATTCACTAATGAGATATATGAGCTCGGCTTTTTTTCTGCATTATTTAAACGAAAAAAAATAATTTACAAACAGGCCTGGGACTAAAGATCACAACTTTTGACGCCATCTGAACGTCATTATACCGGAAAATCTGTAACTTATATGGACATGTCATTATAATAAATTAGAGACCGGGAATGTTGCGGGGGGGATTACCCATTTTTGCAAGACGACCATAAATGTTCATTGACAATGTAATCAATGAACATTATCTTCATCATTAAATTTTATTATAAAAAACAATCACATGCTTGGAAATACACCCCATAAAAAACCATCTCAAAAAACCAACATAATTGCCATCCCTGACCATCAAAGCACATTAAGTCCCGTTCAAGATGTACGTAAAATGATGAACAATATCCATCAAGCCGAATATTTTTTAAAAAGCGGATTGAATGAATCAGCCATCCCTTTATTGAATTTTTTGGCTGATATCAAAATAATTCAATTGAAATCATCGCTTTATTCTCGTGTTTTATTCAACTTGGGCACAGCGTATCTCAATATTAAAAAATTTAATTTAGCTTATATAAAATTCATGAGTGCACACCATTTATCTCCAACCATTGCTGCACAATCAAAAGCTGCTATGTGTCTTCGTGCTTTGGGAGGCCCACGCAAGGCTTGTGAGCACTTCAAAAAAAGTTATGAAAACAATCAAAATATTGATGCTTTATTAGGCCTTTCATGCTGCTTGTCTGCTTTGAAAAATTTTGAAAAGGCTTCGCTAGTTTTAAGAACAGCGCTCAAAATTGAGCCTAAAAATACCATCATACTTCATATGCTGGTACCACTGTATCATAAAGTAGATGCTTATCGTGTGTTACAACCCCAGTGGTATGAATTTGCAATCAACGATCTGGCTGCCTATTTTAGACAAGAGAAACGACTCAGTAAAGCCTTGATCCTCTTTCGTCATTTGCTTCTAGCACGTCCTAAAAATCAATATGCTTTGATATTAATTGCTCAATGTTACTATGAAATGAATCATTATGTCGCCGCTTTAGAGACTTTAAAAAAGCTTAGAGAGCCATTCTTCGTACTCAAAAATATCGCAGATCATCTGAAGCAAAAGATACACATTGCTTGTGATGATTTGATGACAAACAAGATGCAAGCGGCATTACAAAATATGGACAAGGACGCCTACAAAGTGAGTCCAGAGGTACATCACATGGTTCATGAATCACTAAACCAATGGGCAAAGCACCCAAGCATTCGAAAAGACATAGGCTATTTGCGATTTTTTACAGCCGAAGATCGAGCTCGTGATGAATGGGCAAGAAAAAGAAAACCAGCTCTTTATCCTCGGTATGCAGGTCGCAAAAAAATCTAAAGTACTTTTGATTTTAATCCAACCGATTCAATACCCGAAACAACGGCGTGCTCATCATTTTCTGATGTATCGCCACTTGCACCAACTGCGCCAATCACCTCATCATCACTGTTTAAAACAAGTACGCCACCTGGAGCAGGTATCAATCGTCCTTGTGAGGCAACCACAGCACCATGAATCAGCTCGGGTATGTCGTTGGCTTTAAGACCCAAGCCTCGTGAACCAATCCCCATCCCAAGTGCACCATAAGCTTTAGCAAACGCAATATCAAACCGCAAAATCCCTGCTTTGTCTTGACGTTGAAAGGCAATCAAGTGACCACCTGCATCAAGAACCACAACCGACATGGGTTGTAGTAATCGTTTTTTACTTTCAACAAAAGAAGCTTCAATGATGGCGTTGGCGGTTTTTAGTGTTATTTTATCCATTTTAACATCCTTATTTAAGGCTTAAGCATCCGCTTTTAAAAAAACATCTTGGCTCAGTAAACAAAAGGCCCCGCGTTTGGAAGGGATGACAAAACCTGCGGTCACTGAGCTATTCTGTAATGCATTCATCAAGGTTAAATCCAGTTTGGGCGTGACGGCTTTAATGTGCCAAGGACCATCTTGATCCTCTTGGTTCACATCCAAAAATTGCGACATTAACAATGGCGCACCCTGTGCATCAAATCCACCAGCAAGCATGCCTTGCAAAATATTATTGGCTTCGGTTTTTAACGCATAAAAACCGCCACCATCATCAAATTGACACAAAACACCCTGAGAAAAAGATGATGCATTTTCTGTTGATGTTTGCCAAATGGTTCGAAACCATGCTTTTTTAGCGGTCACAAACTCATCTTTTTCTGGTGCCAGTTGAATTTGTCCATTCAAATGCTCGGTTTGACGTACCTGCATCGACAAATAAGAGCTTAATTTTAAAACCTCTGATGGTGTGCTTGATGCGGTTAATAAATCGACTTTAAAATTAAACCCCTGCTTTTTGGCATTTTTGATCCCAAAAATCCACGTGTCATTAATAGGGTTAAAACGCAAAAATGCATCACCAACATGCCAATTAATGTTGCTTGTATCATGAACTTCGCCTTTGGCTTCTGCTTGAATCAATACTTTATTATGTTGTGCATCAAACAATGCCGATTCGACTTCTGCTTTTTGTGCGTCTTGTTGCCATTTAAAATAATAACCATAACGCTCACCTTGTTCATTTTCCACCACACCAGAAAAAATCCAATTGGCCGGCAACACAACTGCAGGAGGTTCTGTCTCAAGTGCATGTAAAACACCACCAAACATGAGTAACAACATCAAAAAGCAATGCATACCAAACCTCCTCATAAAAGCTCCCTTAATTGTTCATGCGTCCAAAATGCTTGCCAAAATGCTGCATCAATCTCAGCAGTTACCGGTAAAAAATACATCTTTGATGTCGCAAAAGTGCGACACTTTACTGCATCCTTTTCAGTCATCACCAAAAAAGGTTCTGAAACATCTAAATCTTGCTTAGAAAAAGCATGATGATCCGGAAAAACATAAGGCTGAAAATGAAGCCCCATCGACGACAATGCATCAAAAAATCGCTTTGGATGCCCAATTCCAGTCACAGCCGCGATGGTTTGATTAAAATGGGTTATGGGCTTTGTTGTACCATCAACCAACGATGTCAATCCACCAAGTTTCATCTTCATGGTGTAAGCATCGGGATATTCTCCACCATTAATCACCAAAAAATCAACCGATCTGATGCGATTCAAAGACTCACGCAAAGGACCAGCAGGATGACTCAACCCATTTCCAAAACGGCGAACACCATCAATCACCACCACCTCAATGGCCCTGGGCATGGCATAATGCTGTAGACCATCATCACTAATGATGATTTGACATTGATGATGGTGCAATAAATAATGAACCGCCTTCATGCGCTTTTTGGCGATCACGACCGGGCAACACGTTTGTTGAGCCAAAAGCAAGGGCTCATCCCCCACCCATAAAGCATCATCATCCACATTCACTTCATAAGGAAAACATCGAACCTTAGCACGATAGCCCCGACTCACAATGCCAACCCTAAGACCACGCTCCGTACATGCTCGCGCAATGCTGATGACCAGCGGTGTTTTTCCCACGCCACCGGCCGTTATATTGCCCACCACCACAATCGGAACATCAATAGGGCGCTGTATCCAACGCTCTAAAAACCAACGCCGACAAACAACAATCACGCTAAATACCAAAGCAAAAGGATACAATACCTTTTGCAGAACGTGTTTTTGATACCAAATGTGTTCGATTAAGTTTAAACCAAACATTCGTTCAATACTTCCTCTTGAGGGGCAACACCTGCCCACTGTGTGCGATATAATTGCGCATAATAGCCATCAATAGCCAATAATGATTCATGAGTGCCTTGCTCCACAATCCGTCCCTGGTGCAAAACCATGATTTGATGTGCCCGCTGAATTGTTGACAAACGATGGGCAATCACGAGTGTGGTTCGATTTTTCATGACCTGCTCTAATGCCGATTGAATAAATTGTTCAGACTCACCATCCAATGCGGAAGTGGCTTCATCCAAAATTAAAATAGGCGCATCTTTTAATATCGCACGTGCAATGGCCAAGCGCTGGCGTTGCCCCCCCGAGAGCAAAACACCATTATCGCCAATTCGTGTCTCGTATCCTTGAGGTAATTTTTGAATGAATTCATCAGCAAACGCAAGTTTCGCCGCAGCCATAATCGCCTCTTTTGAAACCTCCGCGCGTCCATAAGCAATATTATTGGCCAAAGTATCGTTAAACAATACCACATTTTGACTGACCATCGCCATTTGTTGGCGTAAACTTTGCAGATTCAAAATATTCAAAGGCGTATCGTCTAAAAATATTTGGCCTTCGGTTGTTTCATAAAATCTTGGCAATAAACTTGCCACAGTGGTTTTACCACTACCCGAATGCCCGACCAAAGCCACGGTTTGTCCTGCAGGAATGTGAATATTGATGTCTTGAAGCACCGAAAAACCTGGTTCATAGGCAAAAGATACGTTCAGAAAGCGAATATCACCACGTACCTTGTCCGATAAAATAAGACCTTGTTGCGATTCAATAGGCCTATCCAACAAACCAAAAACACTTTCAGCGCCAGCCAAACCACGCTGAATACTGGCATTGAGTGTGGTCAAAACTTTCATGGGCTTAATCAGTTGCAGCATGGCGGCAATAATCGCCAAAAAAGCACCTGCAGTCACATCAATCACTGTTGCCAAATGAATGGCAACCAAAATAATCAATGCAATACCCAAAGCAATGATGCTCTGAACGCCCAAAACATTGAGCGCTTTACTGATCGCAACCTTCATATCATTATGACGTGATTGCTCTGTGGCTTTGGTAAATTTATTAATTTCATAACGCTCACCGCCAAATAGACGAACGACACGATAACCATCAATCATCTCACTGGCAATCTCGGTCACCTCGCCCATGGTTTTTTGCACCTGATGACTGATGCGTCGCACGCGTTTATTGGTATAATTGACAATCAAACCAATAAATGGGATGGTCATTAAAAACATCAATGACAACTGCCAGCAAATAATCATCATCACCGTTAAAAGACCAATAATCAAACACACGTTTTGTACAAAATCGGTCAATGCATCAGCGCTCACCTGAGAGACTTGCTCCACATCATACAATATTTTGGACAAAAACTGCCCTGATGTGGCTTTGTCATAATCTGAAGCACGCAAATACAAAATATGCGAAAAAACATGCTGGCGCAAAACATTAACCACCGAGCGTGCAACAGACGTCATGCAATAACCACCCAGCGCACTGACAAAACCTCGAACCGTAATCCCAATCAGCACAATCCATGGAATTTTTTTAACAAAATCCATGTCCAAATGAATAAAGCCCCTATCCAAAAAAGGCCGCATTAAATACGTAAATCCAGCATCAATCAATGAATACAACACACTGGCAAAAAGACCCAACATCAACAAGGGCCAAAAAGGCTTAACATACGTCAATAAACGACGATACAATACTTTGGTTTGCAGTAATTTAGATTGTTGCATGGACAGCCTTAACATGTCTTATAGTGAGCCAGATTGTACACCCAATTTATTAAAACGCAATCGCTTGTGTCAACTGATGAACAAATTTTGGGCCGTGGTAAATCAATCCTGTGTACACTTGTATCAGATTAGCGCCTTCTTTGATTTTATTTTGCGCAGAAACGACATCGGTAACCCCGCCAGAACCAATCAAACATAATGCATCACCCACTTCTTGTTTGAATAACGACAAACAATGATTGGCCCGACTAGCCAATGGTGCGCCACTTAAACCACCTTCCATGTCTTGATGACGGTATAGTGTTGTATTGGTGGCAATCACACCATCAATCTTGTGTGAAAGCATAACCTGAGCCATCTGTTTTAAAGTTTCATCCGATTCATCAGGAGATATTTTTATCACCAATGGGACTCTTCGACGATGTTGTTGCATCAAACGCTTTCGTTGAACTGACAAGGCGGTTAACAAATCATCAAAATAAGCGCCTTGTTGTAATTGTCGTAAATGAGGCGTGTTGGGCGAAGATATATTGACGGTAATGTATGAGGCATATGGATAAACCCGCTCCAAACAATAAACATAATCATCAATGGACTGATTTAATGGCGTGTCTTTGTTTTTTCCAATATTGATTCCCAAAATGCCTGTATAATGCATTTTTTTTAAGTTCATCACCATGGCATCAACGCCTACATTATTAAAACCCATGCGATTCAACAACGCTTTCGACTCAGGCATTCGACGCAACCGAGGCTTGGGATTGCCTGATTGAGGTTTTGGTGTCACGGTGCCAATTTCAATGAATGCAAAACCAATCCTGGCTAAAGCATCTACATACGCGCCGTTTTTATCAAGCCCAGCCGCCAAACCAATTCGATGGGGAAATTCAAGACCCATCAACGTTATTGGGTTTTTCTGAGGCATTTTAAATAAAAATTGGGGCGCATAACGCAGCATGGTTAAAGCAAATGCATGCGCCATTTCCGGGGGCATATTCAAAAGCAGTGTTTGGAACATAATCCTAGCCTTCGTGAAGCATCTGCTCGATGTAGCGTCGACATGTTAAAGGCTTATTGATGTAATTAATGTATTGCCTGGTACCACCAGTACCTGTAATCACCAATTGACCATACTGTAAAATACTACCCAAAATCGACTGACGAATATCAATGCTTTCAATTTTGGTCATCGGGATGTCCAAGGTCTGTTGCACTAAAAATCCCGTGCGTAAAATAACGTGATTCTTTTTGATGGTTAGCGATGAAACACTATAATTAATCGATACCATGGCCGCCCAAACCAAGCCTACAAAAGCCAAAACCAAGCCCACATCATGAAAAGGATAAACATTTAATCCAACGTAGAGCATTGCGAAAAAAAACAATACCGGCCATACAAAAAGAATCCAGTGCAATCGCGCCAAGTGAATAATATTTTGATCCATATAAACCACGCTAGGTTGTAAGGTGAGTTGGAATAATTATACTTTAGTCTCAAAAAAAGTATAATGATCTTTTAGAGGGTACACATCACTCATGAAACGCATACGTCATTGTTTAAATCCAAGATTGGCAGAAATTGGCCAGCGATCCATTCAGTTGGAAGCATTGGCTGAGAAAATTTGCCAATTTTTGCCCGCAGAATTTCACCCACATTGCAAGGTAGCCAGTTTTTCGCAAGGAAATTTGATCTTGACCATTGATTGTCCAGTGTGGGGCGCGCAATTACGCTATTTGTTACCTGAGCTTCGCAATCAATTACGCAGCACTGGTGGATTTTATCAATTAAGCAGCATTAAGTTAAATGTCTCAACACCCACATTCAAACCCAAAGAAATCAATGAAGATAAAGTCAAACGCTGCAAACATCGACCTCTAAAAGCCTTGTTACAGCATTTGAGCGAAGGTTAAAATGTCATGCCATTCAATTCGCGCTCCAAATATTCTAAATCATCATTTTTTTTATCAAGCAAAAAAATTGATGATGGATTTGCCAATAGATGTTGTTCTAAATAAAAGTTTAATTGCATCATTTCAACTTCGAATTGATGGTATAATTCATTATTAATCCAGAAAAATTGCCCCTCACGAAGAAGTAACTCGACTTTTGAGACCGCTGCATTAAGTTCAGTATTGGGGTCGACAAAATGACCATCATCATCATCCAAAGAAAATTGAAGGGGTTCTTTATTTAGTTTTTCAATCTCTAAAATTTTTTTAACTTGCTTGACAAGATCTCTGGCCCTTGAAACTTCAGTAGCAATCATTTCCCATTTTGCTTTTGAATCAAAAAAAATAGGTGACTGACGACCTAGAACTGGACTTAAATCCAAAACAGATATAGGGGAAAAAAAACGATTATTCGAATCAACACTTCTTAAACGCTTCATGATCAATACCATATGGTTGTAATTTCATTGGTTATGATAACATGATATTGTTTTTGTGCATACTATATCAACACAACATCTAATCCATGAGCATCATGATGTGCGGCTTGGGGTGATTTTTCAAACGTTGTGTACTCCCAAGAATCTTGCGCCAAGATTAATTTTCGCAACAAGCAATTATTCAATGCATGCCCCGAACGATAGCCTTCAAACGCACCAATAAGGCCTGTTCCCAACAAGGATAAGTCACCCACCGCGTCCAAAACTTTATGTTTAACAAATTCATCTTCAAACCGAAGTCCATCTTCGTTTAAAACCCGATAACCATCCACAACAATCGCATTATCCAAACTACCACCCAAGGCCAAGCCTGATTCACGTAATTTTTCATAATCCGACATAAACCCAAAAGTTCTGGCACGACATACTTCTTTCACATAAGATGCACTCGAGAAGTCAAACCTTGCCTGTTGTGGTTTGTCTTGAAAAACTGGATGAGGAAAATCAATGGTCATGGAAATTCGGTAGCCATCAAAAGGTAATAATTGTACATATTTTTCTTTTTCTTCAATACGAATGGGCTTAAGAATGCGTATGTATTTTTTGAATGCATTTTGTTCGCGAATTCCTGCGGATTGAATCAAAAAAACAAATGGCGCTGCACTACCGTCCATAATGGGAATTTCTGGGCCATTGATATCGATATAAGCATTATCAATGCCAAGACCAGCAAGGGCCGACAACAAATGCTCAACTGTTGCCACTTTCACATTCTGATGCTCTAGCGAGGTACACAATAAGGTATCACAAACATAATCATATAGCGCAGGAATTTCAACAACAGGATCAAGATCAATTCGTCTAAAAATAATGCCCGTATTAATGGGTGCAGGGCGCACCTTCACCTGTACGGTGTCTCCTGAATGAAGACCAACACCTGTAGCTTGTATGCTTCTTTTAGGGGTTCGTTGTTTTGTCATGCAACATTCACCTTGATGCATCTCCTGTTTTTTTTATAGAAGTCTAGAAAATTATAGCAGACTTTATCGAATAAAGTCCACCAAGCCTCTTAATGATAAATTTCAGCCAACATACAGCGCGCACTTCCACCACCAATGGCTTCAATCAAATTCAATTGCACAGGTACTATTTTTGAAAAATGTCGCATTAAATTTAATTGTTCTGGCGTGTAATGATCATAAGCCTGTTTTGACATCACCAAAATGTTTTTTCCTTGATTGTTTTTTAATTCCAAAACATTACCACACATATGCCCAACTTGATCTTGGTTAATAACAATAATTTGTTTTTTATCTTGCTTTAGCGTTGCAACCACCTTGTCACGTTCTTGTTTGTTTGGAATACAATCCAAGCACAAAACAGCATATTGCTTAGCCAAGCCCATCATGACATTGGTATGATAAATTGCTTTTCCCAAAGCATCCACGCTGTGAAACAAAATAGGCTGATAACCCAATAAACTTCCAACTTTCTTGACCAAAACAGGATCGGTTCGCGGCGAAATTGCGGCATAAATTCGATGATGTTCTCTGTCCAAAATCATGCTCCCTGTACCCTCAAGAATTTGATTTTGATCGTTTCTTAAATCGATGGTTTGCCGCATCACGATGCGGTGCTCTTTTAATGTTTTTCTTAATTGCACGGGATTAACTTCTTTTTGTCGACTTTGGGTCAACATGGGATAAAGCAAGAGCGTGGTTTCTCCCTTTTCATCAACATGAGTTGAAAACCAATTGTTGGGAAAAACGGCATCCACAAGATACGGATCTTGTTTAAAAACAACAACCTCTATCCCATTTTTTCTTAATTTAGCCACCATTTGATGAAACTCCGACATCACCTTGGCTTTTAAATTGCTAATGGACAAATGATGCTGATAGGTATTACTTTTGGCCGTTTCAGGATTGTATTGAAACCCTTCTGGAGGCACCATCAACACCGTTGAAGTAGCATACTGAGTTTCTTGAGCGGCAAAACCATAACCCAACATCAAGAAAAAAACTAATCCCATAAATCGAACAACCATTTTAAGCTCCCATCGTGTTATTCAAGAAATATTCATCTGATTCAAACGCTTCCAGACGTTGCGAAAAAAAAGTGTTGTTGCTTTTAGATGGCCAACATGAAGCCACAGTACAGGCCACTTCTTGAACCGTACAACGAACCGAACCCCCTGATTTTTGAATCACCGCATAGGGGACTTCAATCACATCCATCTTGCCATGAGTCAGTGCTTTAATACGCTCTAAATTCACCCTTGTGTATGAAATAAGATGCTCTTGCAACGCTTGCTCTTCTGTCATGCCGATTGCTTTTTCTATAGCACCATTTACAAACATTTTGAATCGATTTGTTTTGGTATTTTGCAATACCGCAGCATTGGTGGCATACGCCAACGCTTCTAATTTTGAAATGGTCAGCAAACGCTCTGGAGGATACAGGGTGCGAATCATGGCGCGCCCCTCATCATCCATGGTGGCCGTTCCCTCTTGAATCTTTGGCCAACCATGCACATCCATTTGAAGCGCACCAGCTTCATCCA
>CAISSD010000075.1 GCA_903887975.1 uncultured Legionellaceae bacterium
GCATCATGCGTTAAATAACTAGATCTTTTCTTTTTCTTTATAACCATACTATAATATGGTTAAATCTATGTATGATATACATTCAAAATAATGAAAGCACTATTTGAGTGGGATGAAAAAAAAGACGCTGAGAATCGATTAAAACATGGCGTTTCTTTTTTTGAGGCACAACAAGCATTCCTGGATCCAAACCGTCGCATTGCAGAAGATCTGGATCATAGCTTGAAGGAATTACGATATTACTGCTTTGGTCGAGTTGTTGATGGCATCATGACCGTTCGATTTACTTATAGAGGCCAGAAAATTCGCATCATTGGTGCAGGTTTTTGGCGTAAGGGGAGAAAAATTTATGAAAGCACGAGCAATTAAATATACCGATGAACCCATTGGTGAAATAAAAATGATTTCTGATTTTTTACCACCACCAAATCAATTGGTTTTAAAAGAAGAAACCGTTAAAGTAACGCTAGCTTTAACAAAAGAGAGCGTTGATTTTTTTAAACGCATGGCCAAAGACAAACACACCCATTATCAAACCATGATCAGATCATTGCTTGATCAATATACCGAACATTACCGCTAATCATTTGTCATGGTCTAATTCAATCAACTCAAAAACCAAGACACCAATCCAGTCTTGATGAACTGAGGTTGTTGCGCACACAACAGTTGCTTGTCACCAAGCGTTGCAATCCGAATCTGAAGCCGCATTTGGGTGTATGCAGACTCAAAATAGGCCATCATCAACCAATGATGGCTCACCCAATTTTTTTGATTACTTTTAATCTGCAAACACGGAAAATCGCCCAAATCAGCATAGACATAATGAATGGTTGCCTCTGGTAACGCCTGAATACAACCACCCCCTGTTGTTGTCTTTTCAAATATTGTTTTTGGATTGCCATCGTTAGTCATACAAGACAACAAGGGACTCATGGCGTTTTTTAAGCCCCATGCCTCAAAGAGACGCTCATCATGCAAACGCTGAAACCAATGCTGACTCACTTTTCGATAGTTTAAAACCTCCTGTGTCGAGACCACCAATAACATCGAGATTAACGCGGTAACAACCATCATCAACATCAAGATAAAACCATGTTGGCGCTTCATCATGTATAAATCTTGGTGGCAAATGAAACCTGATTTTTACCACTGAACACCAAAGTTGATACAATCCATTCCTCCCCCAAGCGATATTCTGATATGACGTTAAACTTGGTAATCAAGCTCGACAACCGCTCTTGATGCTGCCGGTGTTTCAAATAAAATCCACTAGAGATTGAAAAAACATCGTCTTCTTCCCAAACACCCACATAAGATGGCTCTTCGTAATGAAAATGCAATACCGGGCTATTCAAAGGATTGGATTTAAAAATTTCCGCATGAAAACAATCAGAAATCATCATGCGTTGATTGGATACGGCATCTAAATCCATGTGTCCGGTTATCAAATGATCATTGCGAACTATCACAGCACGAACGGGGCTTCCTGGATGCTCATAATCCCAGGTTTGAAGTTTATTGATGTTCATACAAGGGGTAAAACCTGCATTTTTAATATTGCGCTGTAACAATAAATACACCGACTCGACATCCATCATGGATGCCACATCGTGTTCAATGTTCATGAAATACCGAATGCATGTTGCATAAAAATGCAGCATGGATAACGCTAAAAGGCTTGCAAGGGCCAAAGAAATCCACAACGCCAAAAGACCGAAGCCACGCTGCTTAGTCAACGATTTGTTCCAAAACTTGATTGTTTTGAAGCCAAAACCAATGGTGAATCTGTTGCCACTGTTTCATCACCAGTAAGAACGTTAAGCCCAAAAAGGCCATAGAAAAAATAACTTCAATGAATGAAAAGCCTTGACTAAGCTCAAAATTAGGGTGATTGGACACCATAAAAAACTCCTTGGTTGGACTAAAACTTTAGTGTGTTACATGTCTTCGAACCTTATGTGCGTCTCTAGAGCGTTTGATTTCTTTGGATTGTATGTTTTCTTCCGACTCTAAAGCTTCTGTTCGTAGGTTTTCAGAAGTGGTATTGGTCAATGGAATGGCCAACACTTCTTCATTGGTGGGTGTTGAACCATCAGTGTCTTGTGCAAATGCATGAGCCATCAAACTTAAAACAAGCCCAATGAAGACAATGAACATCATCATGGGCATAAAAAATTGTCCTTTATTCATTCTTCAGGCCTCCTAGGTTAAGGCTCATCATGCAATGGCTTTCGTTTTGTTGACATAAAATCTTTTTTATCCAAACCCATCACCACAGCCAAACTCCCCGCCACATAAATCGATGAATAAGTTCCTATAAGAATACCAATAATTAAAGCCAAAGCAAATCCATGGATGGTCGCACCACCATAGACAAACAATGCCAACACCACACATAACGTCAATGCAGAGGTCATGATGGTTCTTGACAACGTTTGGTTAATCGAAACATTCATAATGTCCAATGCCGAACGACGACGCAATTTAATAAAATTCTCACGTACTCTATCGAACACAACAATGGTGTCATTCAACGAATAGCCAATCACCGCCAATAATCCGGCCAATGCTTTTAAATCAAACTCAATACCAAACCAAGAAAAAATACCCAAAATCAAAACCGGATCATGAATCAACGCCACTGCGGAACTTAAGGCCAACCGGTATTCAAAACGAATTGCTATATAAATCATGGTGGCCAACAACGATACAAAAACAGCCAATGCACCCTTGGTCGCCAATTCTTTGCCCACTTGAGGCCCAACAAATTCAACCCGTTGTTTGGTTGCATGAGGTAATGTTTTCATCATTTGATCAATCAACAGAGATTGATCAACCCCAGTGCGCGGACCAATGCTGATGAGCACATCTTTAGAGGTACCATAACTCACCACCTGAGCTTCTTTAAACCCCGCTTTGGACAAATCAGCCCTAATGGACACTAAATCGGCAGCGTTTGGATAACTGATTTCAATTTGTGTTCCACCAGTAAAATCCAATCCCCACTTTAATCCATAAATCGACAAAGCCATGATGGAGCCCAACATAATGACGACAGAAAACAAAGCGCTCCAACGTCTTGCCCCCATGAAATCCACGTTCGAATCAGGATTAAAAAATTCCATCGCAACCTCGTTTTTAAATAAGTCCTAAATGCCAATTGACAATTTTTTTACCGCTCTGCCACCATAAATCCAATTGACCATGGCACGAGTGTACGTCACACCGGTTAACATCGACGTTAGTAAACCCAAGGACAGTGTGATGGCAAAACCACGTATGGGTCCCGTGCCAATAGAAAACAACACCACGGCGACAATAAATGTTGTGATGTTGGCATCCATAATGGTTGCAAACGCACGCTCATACCCCGCATAAATGGCATGCTGAATGGATATCCCGTGACGTAATTCTTCACGAATCCGCTCATAAATCAACACATTGGCATCCACCGCCATACCCACCGTCAACACAATCCCCGCAATACCTGGCAAGGTCAGCGTGGCGCCAATGATGGACAAAACAGCGCACAATAAAACCAAATTAAGCAACAATGCAACATCCGCAATCAAGCCAAAAAGACGGTAATAACAAAGCATTAAGACCAAAATTAATCCCATGCCCACTTCCAAAGATAAAATTCCTCGTGTAATATTTTCCTGCCCTAAACTCGGTCCTACAGTCCGCTCTTCTACTGGATAAATGGCTGCTGGCAAAGCACCTGCTCTTAACAACAAGGCCAAGTTGCTCGCTTCTTTGGCATTGACAAGACCTGTAATTTGAAAATTACTACCCAATGCATTTTGAATCATGGGCGCACTAATCACGCGCTCTTCTCGATGTGATTCTCGCGTGACTTGACCATGTTGCTCGCGCATCACGGTTTTATTCTCAACAAACACTATCGCCATGCGTTTACCAATATTTTCACGGGTCGTTTTGGTGAAAAATGATTCACCACCACCACCCAATTGAATGTCTACCGAAGGTGTGGCCGATTGTTGATCCAAACTAGATACCGCACTGGTGATGGAATCACCGGAAAGCACCACTTGACGGTAGAGTAAAATCGGTTGTCCATCCAAAAAATACAACTTGCTGTTCAGTGGTACAGCACCCGTTTTTAATGCCAATTGTGCATCGTTTTGTTGATCCACCAAATGAAATTGTAACGTTGCTGTCCCACCAAGAATGTCTTTAGCACGTGCAGCATCCTGAATCCCTGGTAAATCTACAGCAATACGCGTGCTGCCTTGTTGCTGTACCACCGCTTCGCCAACACCCAATTCATTCACACGATTCCTTAAAATAGCCATGGTTTGATCAATGGTATTTTGTCGCATGCTGTCAAGCTCGGCATCAGTCAATGAAGCGCCAAGCGACATGGTCGTTTTTGATGGCGTGAAGGTTAATGACGAAAAATTTTTCTGTAATTCAGTCTGGGCATCATCAACCAGTGCGGCATCCCTAAACCGCAACTCAATGCCTTTATTGGGTACAAAACGCACACCAGAATAACGAATGTTTTGTTCCCTTAAATTTTGAGTCATGCTTTTCACCATGCCTTCATAGCGATGCGCAATAACCGCCTCAACATCAACATCCAGCAAAAAGTGCACACCACCACGCAAATCCAAACCCTGCTTCATTGGCGCGGCACCTAAAAGACTCAACCATTTGGGGGTTGATGGCACCAAATTCAAGGCAATGGTATAAGCACCTCCCAATTCATGGAGTAATAAGTCTTGAGCCGCCAATTGCGCATCTGTGGACTTGAATGACACCTCTAAACCATTTTCACTGATTTTAAGTCCAGAATAGGCAAGCTTGGCTTCATCGAGTGCCTTTTCCACACGCGCTTTTAGTGCCGACGCATCAGCACCTGAAGGCAGTGAAATCTGCACCACTGCCAACTCCGGGTATACATTGGGTATGGCATAAACCAATCCCAAACAGGCGATGGTGATCAAAAGTAAGTTTTTCCAAAGCGGGAATTTATTGTTCATTAATAGCTTCTCAATCC
>CAISSD010000076.1 GCA_903887975.1 uncultured Legionellaceae bacterium
ATTGTCCAATTGATGGATGGCATCCAAAAGATGGGTGATCATCCCCCCCGCCACTTCAAAAACATGGGTTATCTGCTGGGCTTTTAAAAATGCCGCCACATAGTCGTTGACTTTCATTTTTATCATTTTAACAATCCTTTTGAGCCAAATGCCACTGAACGGTTTTATGAATCGCCGTCATTAAATCGGTACGTGCAACCAACCCCAATTCTTGATGTACTCTCGCCACATCGGGTACATAGCGCTCAAGAAGCGCATGTGTTTGAGGTGATTTTAACATCTTGATGGATAAATCCTTATTAAAACATCGAGCAACCATAGCGGCAATCTCAGCAATGCTATACGCTTTAGGTGACCCAACATTATAGGGATGATTGGCTTTGCCTTGAAACAAAATACTCCAAAGAAAAACCATCAAATCGCCCGCATACAAATAAGAACGATAAGGTGTCCCGTCTCCATGAATCACAATGCCTTGATCATTCAAACCATTTCGAATGAAATTGCCAATGGCAAAACGCCCATCCAAAGACAAATAAGGTCCTACAAAAGAAAAACACCGCGCTATTTTAATGTTCAACCCCTCTTGAAGAGCTGACAAAGCACAGCATTGCTCGGCATGATATTTACCCATGGCATAAGCTGAATGTTCATCCGGAGCACAAACCTGTTGCTCTGAAACGCCATACAACCCGGGTGATTGTACGCCATAGACTGCACCTGAGCTTACATAAAGAACATGTTCGGCCATGCATTGTTTGGCAAAGGCCAAAACACGCTTGGTTCCCGCAACAATGATGTCTTGCGCAACGCTTTTATCAACCATCGTCGCAACGATGGCTGCCGCATGAACCACGTAAGAAAACACACCCGAAGGAAACTCAAACGTTCGAACATCACCTTCATGAAACAACAAACAAGATTGCGTGGCAAAAAAAGGATATTTTTTTAAAAATAAGCTTTTATTTCGTGTTAACACCATAAGACTTGCATTCAATGCCAAATATTCATTGGCATAGATAAAAGTCTCCAAAAACCAGCACCCAAAAAAGCCCGTGCCACCCGTTAAAAAAATGCGCTGGTGACGCAAGCCCTCCCATAAATGCCTGGTTCTTAACACAACATCATGGACATCAACAGCAATCAACGATGTTGATGATTCAATCACAAACCATTTCCTTTAGAAAATTAACACGCTCTTTTTCCACAATCAAAGGCCGCTTCATGATGCGTGTATTGATTGAAGCAATGTACTCGCCCAAAAGCCCGATAAAAAACAATTGAACCGATGAAAAGAAAAACAATCCGATTAAAACAGGCGCCATACCTGCATTAAACGTATTCCAGAAACAAAGTTTCGCGATAAAAAAAATCAACGACATCAATAAACTTAAGGCACTCAAAAAAAATCCACCCATGGCTGCCAAACGAAGTGGTATTTTAGAGTAACTGGTAATCCCAAGCATCCCAACATCATACAGCGTGTAAAAATTATTTTTAGAATGGCCTTTTTTTCGATGCGGTTGATGATAAGGCACCTCTGTAATGTCAAAACCAACATCGGCAATCATGCCACGAAAATAGGGATAAGGATCATCATAAGCATGCAAAACTTCAATGACCTGCTTATCATAAAGCCCAAAACCTGTGAAATTGTTGATTAATCCAACATCAGAAACGCGATTGATCCAATAATAACCCATGCGCCGAATAGCAAACATGATGCTAGATTCCTCACTGGATGGCTTAACACCAATCACAATTTTACTGCCCTGCTCCCAATGCTTGATGAAGGTTGAAATAAGCTCCGGTGGATCTTGTAAATCAGCAACAAGAGATATCACCGCATCCCCTTTGGCTTGCAAAAGACCATAATAAGGTGAGCGAATGTGTCCAAAATTTCTAGAATTGACAATAATTTTAACGTTGGGATCGTTGGCTGCAATTTGCTTTAAAAACAACACGGTTCGATCAGTCGAGGCATTGTCAATAAAAATATGTTCATAACGATAATCAAACATCAAAAACTGTTCTTTTACCTTTTCATAAACTTCACGAACATTATCCTCTTCATTAAAACAAGGCGTCACCACACTAATAAGTTGCATAGACATCCTTAACAACATTCTTACGCTGACGCACCTCTGTTGTTAAAAAATCCTCAAGTGATTGATGCATGTGCGCCATCATCGCCTCAGTCAAACCATGATGACAACCCAACAACAACCCACCACGCATGACATCATCGGTGTGCGGATAACCCTCTGGTGATTCTCGACGCACAATATTCTTAAACCCAGGCTGTCGCAAAATATTACCCGTAAACACCGTACGTGTCTGAATGTTGCGTTGTTCCAAAAATATTTGTAATGCTTTTCGGGTGAATGGCGCATCTTTTTTAATGGTGGGCGCAAAAGCAAGCCATGCAGTTGTTGAATTTGGCAATTGATTGGGAAGTACAAACCAATCTTCATAACGACTAAAAAATTGCATGTGCGCATTAAAGGCTTTTTCTCGTTTAGAAATATTTTCCGCCAGTTTATCCAATTGCACCAAACCAAATGCAGCACCCATTTCAGAAGGCTCTAAATTATAACCCAAGGTCTCAAACACAAATTTTGCATCATAATCTATCCCATCAATCTGAATATTAAATCGATTTTCAATAGCCTCTGACTCAACAAACAAAGACGAGCTTCGCCCCCAGCTGCGCAATAATTTAGCATGAGCTGCGAGCTTTTCATCATTAACACAAAGCATGCCGCCATTGCCTGCGCAATTGATAATGTGTGAACCATAAAAACTGGTAATGCTGATGTCGGTATAAGTCCCCACCGAAACACCATCAACCGTTGCCCCCAGTGTATCGCACGAGTCTTCGATTAAAACGATTTGGTAACGATCGGCAAGTTCACGTAATTTTTTCCAGTTGGGTAAATTACCAATTAAATTGGGAATCATCATGGCCTTGGTTTTGGGTGTAATCATGGACTCAACCAAATCAGCATCAATATTGAAGGTCCCAGGAGCCACATCCACAAATACAGGAACCAAATGATTTTTTACAATTGGGGCCACGGTTGTGGAAAAGG
>CAISSD010000077.1 GCA_903887975.1 uncultured Legionellaceae bacterium
GATTCGATTGAAGGTTTGTCGCCTGCCATCTCCATAGAACAAAAATCAACTTCGCACAATCCACGATCAACCGTTGGGACCATCACTGAAATCTATGATTACTTAAGATTACTATACGCGCGCGTTGGTGAGCCTTATTGCCCAACGCATGGTTTTCCACTCAAAGCACAAACCGTGAGCCAAATGGTGGATCAGGTGCTTGCATTACCCCCCGAGAGTAAAACCATGATTTTGGCGCCTGTGGTTCGGGATAGAAAAGGAGAATATGTCCAGCTGATGCAGCAATTGCAGGCCAAAGGTTATGTGCGTGCGCGCATTGATGGCGCGATGGTGGAATTGGATGCACCACCCAAACTGTCTTTACGGCAAAAACACAGTATTGATGTGGTGATTGACCGATTTAAAGTACGAAGCGATTTGGCAACGCGATTGAGTGAATCATTTGAAAACGCTTTGAATCTCTCTGATGGGTTGGCCATTGTGGCATCCATGGATGGTGATTTTGAAGACAAAATGTTGTCGTCGAATTTTTCGTGTATGGCGTGTGGTTATGGTTTGGAAGCATTAGAACCACGAATGTTTTCGTTCAACAATCCAAATGGTGCTTGCCCAACGTGTGATGGCTTGGGTGTGACACAGTTTATCGATCCTGCCAAAATGGTGCATCATGCATCACTTGGTTTGGCTCATGGGGCCATTTGTGGTTGGGATAAAAAAAACATTTACTATTTTAGTTTATTGCAATCATTGGCCAGGCATTATGGTTTTTCGATGGAAACCCCATTTGAAGCGCTACCTGAGACCATTCAAAATGTTTTGTTGTATGGTAGTGGCTTGGATTTGATTGAATTTGAAACACATCATCCTAGGGCAGGTCTTGTGTTAAAAAAACAAAAATTTGAAGGTTTTGTGACGAACATGCAGCGACGTTATCAATCTTCTGATTCTGATGCTGTTCGTCAAGATTTGGCGCGTTATGTATCCTCCAAGGCGTGTTCAACGTGTGGGGGCGATCGACTGTGTGAGGCCGCTCGTCATGTCTTTATTGGCGGGCGAAACTTACCCTCCATCACCAATTGCTCCATCGAGGATTGTTATGCGTTTTTTAACACCATGCATTTAAGTGATCATCGCGGTGAAATTGCCGATAAAATTAATAAAGAAATCATGGCGCGTTTGGGTTTTTTATTGAATGTTGGTTTGGATTATTTATCGTTGTCACGAAGTGCGGAAACCTTATCTGGAGGCGAGGCGCAGCGGATTCGGTTGGCCAGTCAAATTGGTTCTGGTTTGGTTGGGGTGATGTATGTTTTGGATGAGCCCTCTATTGGGTTGCATCAACGAGACAACGAGCGCTTGTTAAAAACATTGGTGCATTTACGAGATTTAGGCAATACCGTGATTGTGGTGGAGCATGATGAAGATGCCATTCGACAGGCGGATTATATTTTGGATGTCGGTCCTGGTGCGGGTGTTCATGGTGGAGCGATTGTGGCCTCTGGAACGATTGCAGAGATTTTGAATCATCCAACGTCTTTAACCGGTGCGTATTTGTCGGGTCGTGAGTTTATTGCGCTGCCAACAACGCGTCGCGAAATGGATCCCCAAAAAGTCATTCAGCTTTTGGGCGTGACATGCAACAACATTCAAAATCTGGATGTGACCATTCCCTTGGGATTATTGGTTTGTGTGACCGGAGTCTCTGGCTCGGGAAAATCAAGCCTCATGAACGACACCTTGTATCCGTTGGCGGCAACGCGATTAAATGGCGCGAGTGCATCGTTGGGGGGACGTATTCGTGATGTACAAGGCTTATCGCATTGCGATCAGGTGATTGATATTGATCAAAGTCCACTGGGGCGCACACCACGTTCAAATCCTGCAACGTATACCGGTTTATTTACGCCGATTCGAGAGTTGTTTGCCGCAACACCTGAATCGCGTGCTCGAGGATATCAAGTTGGGCGCTTTAGTTTTAACGTTAAGGGTGGGCGTTGTGAAGTGTGTCAAGGTGATGGTTTAATCAAGGTTGAGATGCATTTTCTACCCGACATGTATGTAGAGTGTGAAGCTTGTCGTGGTAAGCGTTATAATCGAGAGACGCTTGAGATTCATTATAAAGGTAAAACCATTCATGAAGTGTTGAGCATGACGGTTGAAGAAGCGCGTGTTTTTTTTGATGCCATTCCAGTTTTGGCACGAAAATGCCAAACATTGATGGATGTGGGGCTGTCATACATTCGTTTGGGACAAAGTGCCACCACACTTTCTGGTGGTGAGGCGCAGCGCATCAAATTAGCACGCGAGCTCTCCAAGCGCAGCACCGGGCGAACGTTGTATTTGTTGGATGAACCCACCACCGGATTGCATGTTCATGATGTGAAACAATTGATTGGGGTGTTGATGCGATTGCGCGATCAAGGCAACACCATTGTTGTGATTGAGCATCATTTGGACGTGATTAAAATGGCCGATTGGTTGATCGACATGGGTCCTGAGGGCGGCGCTAAAGGTGGGCAAATCATTGCCATGGGTACGCCTGAAATGGTGGCCCAGGAGCCACGCTCCTATACAGGGCAATTTTTAAAGCCTTTGCTGGTACAAAGATCTGTTGATTAAGTTTTTTTAAAGGGATGTGTCTCAATGGTGGCCAGCTGCGCTCTTTGTTGGTGACATACATCTTCAAATGCTTTTAACGAGCTTGTTTTGATGGAAAAGAACCAGCTGAATAATCCTTGGCTGGTTTTTAAGATTTTATAGTCGTCAGAGTTCTTAAAGTCTTCAATAGTTTTATTTAACGCTTCTTCATTGTCACATTTGATTATTTGAGACGAAATCTTGTGAAGAATTTTGGTTTTTAGCGCATCTCCGCGAAGAGATTCATTATTCAATTTAGCCTCAAAGAAATGCCATCGGGTTCCGGATTCATTATGGTAATGATAATGTCGCTTCACCAATAGATCTTCTGGCTTTATAGAAAAAATATTATACTTATTGTCTCTTTTGTAGCTATTTAGCTTGTTGTGTACAGACTCGACTTTATCCATTTTTCCTTAATCCGTTCGCCCTGAGGAGCGTGCGTAGCACGC
>CAISSD010000078.1 GCA_903887975.1 uncultured Legionellaceae bacterium
CTGTATCCACAACATAAGTCCCGCTAGGCTTTTCAACCGTCACACTGTGTGTATGCCCGCCAACCTCGTTGTTCGCTTCAAATAACGTAAAATCAATCCCTGCCTGATTCAGATAATAAGCACAGGTTAATCCAGAAATACCACCACCAACAATTGCTACCTTCATGAACGCCTCAATAATCGCCGCAAAAAAAACAAACTCCATGCCGTTGGCAAAACACTCAAAAACCGCACCACAGCAACAAAAAACACGGGAACATAAATATTGGCTTTTTTTCTTAAAATGCCCCTGGCTATTTTTTTTGCAGCAACTTCAGCACTGATAAGGCCTGGCATGGGAAAATCATTTTTATCGGTTAACGGTGTTTTAACAAATCCAGGATAAACAATAGAAACCGCAATTTTTTCAGGCAACAAAGACACGCGCAATCCTTGTAAAAAATTACGAATGGCCGCTTTACTGGCACCATAGGCTTCTGAGCGAGGCAACCCCATAAATGCAACGGCACTACTCATCCCAACAATCTGCGGATTTTTGGATAAACGCAACAACGGCAATGCAGCCTCAACACCATAAACCATACTCAAAAAATTGGTATTCATCATGTCCACAAAAATTTGTGCATCAAAGTGCAGGACATCAACATAAATACAATTCCCAGCATTCAGCACCAACACATCAATGGCACCAAATTTGGCTTTAATGTGAGAGGCTGCCGATAAAACTTCGGCGCGATCCGTCACATCAAAAGACACAATGTCTACCGGTATGGTTTTTGCCAAATCGTGCAAAGCATCCAAATTGCGCCCAGACACTATCACATCATAACCACCACGATAAAGCTCTAAAGCAAGCATTTTACCAATACCAGAAGAGGCGCCTGTAATCCAGGCTCTAGGCTTCACCATGCTCATGTACACGCACTCCTCGAAGACTGTGAATCATACCAACGCAGGCCAGCAACCACAAAAGATAATAGGTTAAATCAATTTGCCACCAACGAAACCCTTGTTTAACCGAACCAGGCTGATGATGATGGTTGTTATGCCACCCCTCACCCATGGTGATGATGGCCAACAAAAAATGATTACGGCTATTGTCGTTGGTTTGAAAAGTGCGAGAACCAAAAGTATGCGCCAATGAATTAATACTGCATGTGGCATGAAACAACACCACCGTAGAAATAAATCCGCCCCAAACCAAACATTGTAACCCACTGGTGCCCCAATGAGGGTGCTTGTATTGCAAATAGCGACCCAAAACATACAAACCAATACCCATGATGATGGGCACGACCGTATCAAAGCGATTCAGCCATCTTAATTCTGGATACACGGCAAGATCCCTCACCAACGTTAAATCCGTCTTAAAAGCATTCGGTGCAAAAAACCACCCCATATGACTTTTTAAAAAACCATGCTGGACCGGAGAATGAAAATCCAGCGCTTTATCCGCATGTCGATGATGATAACGATGATGACTCGCCCACCACAATGGGCCACGCTGACAGCTCGATGCGGCAATCACTGCAAAAAAACCTTGCCAAAATCGATTGGTTTTAAACGCTTTATGCGAAAAGTAACGATGGTAAAATCCTGTGATGGCGAACATTCTTAAGACATAAAGAAGCAAAGCCAGTAACAATGCAAAACGACTCACCCCAACCCAAATCACCCCCAAACAGCCAAGATGCAAGAATACAAAGGGCAGCATGCGCAGTACATCATATGTTTTTTTATCCGAAGGCTTTTGGTAGGCTTCGGTATCAAACCATGCTTTTAATTGCGACATCACGTACACACCATCAAGCTTATTGAAATCATAACATCATGATACCCAA
>CAISSD010000079.1 GCA_903887975.1 uncultured Legionellaceae bacterium
ATGTGTTGTCGATCCGCCTTCAATAAGTTCTGCCGAAGTATACAAAAGATTTAATAGGGGTTTTTGATAAAGTAGGCGTTGGCTGGGTACCTCTAAATATCCAGACTGTTCAAAACGGCCTTGTGGTAAACTTTTAGCATCCATCATATGGACTACTCCTGAAATCATTAAAGATTATTAATATCAATTGTGTAAGGACCACCCGAGCATGCAAACACACCACCAACAATCGTGGCTTGCATGCACACTGTAGAAACAATAGTGTTTTCAGTATTTTTGACCTGTAATAGGATACTTTGCGTCCCCGTTATGGCATTTAAGCCGACGTTTGCCATGGCATCATTCGATAAATGATGCAAACCATTGTAAAGTGTTGGTGCGGGGGTCGACCCCGGGGTGCCCCAAGAATAATTCGCATTAAGATAGAAAAAGCATCGCGTATCAGAATAACAACTAACGGTCACATTACCAATGAGTTTGGGTCCATTGATGACGTTAAAGGGACAGACCAGTGTTGCCCCAAAGTAGGGATCAATCACGCGCGTTGATGCCCATGAAGTGAGTGTAAAGACCATGCAAAGCATTGCTTTTATCCTATAGCTTGAGAAAGATATACAGGTACGCATTAAAAAGTGTCCTTAACTTTATTGAGCTTTATCCATGCTAACCTATTTTTAACATGACGAGTAGTGTAAACAAACCCTCGATGACGAAATCAAACGTTATGCTTCAGATGGGTTGCATCTTTATCCCAAACCAAGTAAAAATAACAAAAATCAACGCATAAAAAGGACTTTTATGAAAAAATTTGCTTTATACTGTACCGCCATATTATTTCCATGGGTTGCTTTTTTATGGTTGGAAAAACCAATGTTCGCTTTGGTGGCCTTTGCACTACAAATCACCATCATCGGCTGGATTCCGGCGGCCATTTGGGCTTATTCGGCAATCAAAAAAACCTTCCCCCACTCAAAAAAAGCTAAGGCCATTCATGAATAAAATACCGGTTCTTGTCAACGGCGCTTTTGGTAAAATGGGACAGATTGCCTGCCAAACGCTGCGTTCACATCCTGAATTTGACTTGGTTGCTGAACTTGGTCGGGGTGATGACTTGGCGGCTGCCTTAAAAAAACATCAATCACCTTTGGTGGTGGATTTAACCCGGGCGGATTGCGTGTTTCATCATACAAAAACCATCATCGAACACGGTGCGCGGCCGGTGATTGGAACCAGCGGGCTAAACCGAGAACAAATTCAAATTCTGCAGGACTTATGCCAAACCATGCATTCCGGAGGCATTATTGTACCTAATTTTTCCATCAGTGCGGTGTTGATGATGCGCTTTTCAAAGCTTGCGGCACGTTATCTTGGGGATGTTGAAATCATCGAGCGACATCATCCCCAAAAAGTCGACGCGCCATCTGGAACAGCGATGAAAACCGCCGCCATGATACAAGAAGCACGAGACATCCATGTTCCCATCCACTCGATTCGCTTACCAGGGTATTTGGCCTCACAAGAAGTCATCTTTGGCAGCCAAGGGGAAACGCTGACCATCGTACATCAAACCATAGATCGAAGTTCATTCATGCCGGGGTTGATTTTGGCGTGCCAAAAGGCACAAACTTTGGATGGGTTGGTTTATGGCTTGGAGCAGGTGTTGGATTGACAAGCCATAGCTGCAAAAAAGATCTTTTTTGCA
>CAISSD010000080.1 GCA_903887975.1 uncultured Legionellaceae bacterium
ATGAATGAGATGTTTGTCGTGTTCATCCCTAATTTCATAAGACGATAATTCATTCAATAATTTCATACAACCCGAAACAACGGTATTGAATTGATGGCGTTCATAATCTTGATTGATTTGTTTTAAGGTTTGATGAATGAAATTTCTCGATTTTTTTAATTGAGAAGAACCTTGTTGCCAATGGACAGAAGCGTTACCGTCTGCAATGAGTTCGTTTATTTCTTGGCATAGGGTTTTGTTTTTAATACAAAAAGTCCATACACGTTTTAAAAAACGATAACATCCTTCAACACCTGCATCAGACCACTCTAAAGACTGTTCAGGAGGGGCTGCAAACATTACAAATAATCTTGCGGTATCAGCACCATAGGTGTCAATTAGATGATTGGGATCAACCGTATTCCCCAAAGATTTTGACATTTTATGACCGTCTTTCAACACCATACCTTGACTTAAAAGTGCTTTAAACGGCTCATCTGAATTAACCAATCCTTCGTCACGCATGAGTTTATGAAAAAAACGTGCATAAAGTAAATGCATGATGGCATGTTCAATGCCACCGATGTATTGATCAACGGGAGTCCAGTATTTGGCACGATCATCGAGCATGGCATTGTCTTGCGCTTTACAAGCAAATCGAGCGTAATACCATGACGATTCCATAAATGTATCAAAAGTATCTGTTTCACGTGTTGCATCTTGATTGCATCGAGGACATTTTGTGTTTACAAATTCACTGCATTGAGCAAGTGGCGAGCCACTTCCGGTTAATGACACATTTTCAGGTAAAACGACCGGTAATGCTTCTTCAGGAACGGGCACCATGCCACAAGCTTCACAATGTACGATGGGTATCGGCGCACCCCAGTAGCGTTGTCTTGATACACCCCAATCACGCAAACGATAATGAACTTTGGTCTGACCAAGTTTATGTTGTTGTAAATAATCAGTAATCACATCTTTTGCAACGGTTGATGTTAATCCATCAAAATCATGACTGTTGCATAATGTACCCTCATTGGTGAATGCCGATTTGTTGTAGTCATGCTCATGTTCGCCAGTGGGGTTAATGACGGGATATATGGGTAACTTATATTTTTGTGCAAATTCCCAATCCCGAACATCGTGCGCAGGTACAGCCATCACAGCGCCTGATCCATATTGCATGAGTACAAAATTGGCAATCCAAACCGGAATTTTTGCGTTGGTTATGGGATGTATGGCATAAAAACTCGTTGCAACACCACGTTTTTCCATGGTTGCTAATTCTGCTTCGGCGAGTCGAACACCGCTGCAGCCATCCAAAAATAGTTGAATTTCAGGATTATTTTGGGCGGATTTCTTGGAAAGCGGGTGATCAGGTGCTATGGCCAAATAGGAAACACCCATTAAAGTATCCACACGAGTGGTATAAATGGTTAGTTTTTTATCGTATCCTTCAACCTCGAAAAAAACTTCGGTGCCTTCGGAGCGACCAATCCAATTGCGTTGCATGGTTTTTACTTGCTGAGGCCAGTGGGTTAAAGTGTCTAAGTCGTTTAGAAGCTCGTCAGCATAAGCCGTTATTTTTAAAAACCATTGTGCAATTTCTTTGCGCTCAACCAATGCGCCAGAGCGCCATCCGCGACCATCAACCACTTGTTCATTGGCCAAAACAGTTTTATCAACCGGATCCCAATTGACCTCTGCTTTTTTTCGATAAACCAAGCCTTTTTCAAACAATTTGATGAAAAACCACTGTTCCCATCGATAATAATCTGGATTGCACGTTGCCAACTCTCGCCGCCAATCGTAAGCATTGCCCAGACGCATGAGTTGTTCTTTCATGGAGGCAATGTTTTGTTGAGTCCATATCGCTGGAGGAACACCGTTTTTAATGGCAGCATTTTCAGCCGGAAGGCCAAAGGCATCCCAACCAAACGGTTGTAAAACATTTTTACCCAAAGCACGTTGGTGACGTGAAATGACATCACCCAATGTATAGTTACGAACATGCCCCATGTGCAAAGAGCCGCTGGGATAAGGAAACATTGATAAACAGTAAAATTTCTCTTTGTTTAAATCTTCTGTGACATTAAAACATTGTTTTTTTTGCCAATACAGTTGTGCTTGTTCTTCAATTTCTTGCGGATTGTAATGATTATCCATGGCTTAACTAAAAAGATCAGTCAGGTTGACTAGGATACCGCCTCTTGAGTGTTACAGCAAGCGCGATTAAAAAAAACAGCCCACAAAACATCAAAATAGGCTTATCTCCAAATCGACACCAAAAAGTAATGTCATTTAATGGGACAATGGTTGCTTTTAGGGTTTGACGGCTAAATGCAGGCAATGATGCTTTGATGTGACCTTCTTCGTCAATCACAGACGATAATCCATCATTATTGGCCATAATATGATAACGATGCGTTAAAAGTGCTAACGTTTGCGCCATTTGTAATTGTTGGTGCATGGCAAAAGAATGCCCAAACCAACCATCATCACTGATGGAAACAATCCACTCGGCTGTTGGCATTTGTTGTCGAAGAATTTCAGCATAAGCCAGCTCATAACAAATTAATGAGGCGATGTGATGATGTTGAACTTGGATCAAAGGTTGATTTGCTGATCCTTTTACCATGTTATTCAATGGTAGCGCCAACCAATTCAGTATATTTTTAAAGATATTGGGAATATATTCGCCAAAAGGTACCAAATGTTGTTTATGATAATTACCCTGACTTCGTCCTAAAGACATGATGGTGTTGTAATAACCCCCATCTTCTGATTCCAAAGCCTCAGGTATGCCCAGCAAAATAGAACTTTTTTGAAGAAGTGCCAATTG
>CAISSD010000081.1 GCA_903887975.1 uncultured Legionellaceae bacterium
AAAAACATAAAGTATGACAACATTCACCCAAGCCGATAAAGAACTCGATAGAGCAAGGCCTGCATGAGCCAGGGGTTTAAACAATAATAAACTCAAAAGCATGTTGATGCTTAAAGAAAAGAGCGATATTTTGACGGGTGTTTTGATGTCTTGTCGTGCATAAAAAGCTGAAGATAAAATTTTAATCAACATAAATGCTTGAAGCCCAATGCCATAGGCAATCACCGATTTTTGCGTCATGATGACATCAAACGTCGTAAATTTACCGTATTTGAACAAACTTACAATCAAAGGGCCAGACAGAACCAGCATGGTGATGGAGGCAGGAAGGCCAATGATCATATTCCATTTTATCCCCCAGTCCAGGGTTTTGATAAAGCCATCGTGAGATCCTTTGGCAAATTGCTTGGACAAATGCGGTAGTGTTACCGTTGCCAAAGCCACACCAAAAATGCCCAATGGAAAATAGGCCAATCGTTCGGAGTAATAAAGCCAAGTAATGCTGCCAGTGACTAAAAATGACGCCAAAATGGTGTTGAGTAAAATACTAATTTGTCCCATGGAGGCACCAAAAACAGCAGGGACAATGAGTTTTAGCACGCGTTGTACGCCCGGATCGCGCCAATGTAGGGTTGGCCATACCAAAAAACCAATGCGATACAAGCCCAGTAATTGCACAAATAATTGCACAAATCCTGCAATCAAAATGCCATAGGCTTGTGATGTGACGGGGACCGAAAAATAATGCGACAGTCCATAGGCAGTCATGATGAGGCTAATATTCAATAAGGCAGGCGTAATTGAGGGCAACATAAAATAGCCGTAGCTATTTAAAATAGAACCGGCAAAAGCGGTTAATGAAATCAGCATCAAATATGGAAAAGTGATCCTGAGCATCATGGTTGCCAAATGAAAGCGATAGGGATCCAAACCTGGGGTGAAGATGGCAATGATGTCTTGGGCTCTAAGAACTGCAAGCACCACCAGCATGAATAAAATCAAACTCAACGCGCCAAAAATACGGCTGATGAATATTTTGACCTCATCAACACTTTGTTTGCTTTGATAATCGGATAAAACCGGGATAAATGCTTGAGAAAACGAACCTTCAGCAAATAAATTGCGCATAAAATTGGGGATTTTAAACGCAATGTAAAAGGCATCCACACCGGCATTCACCCCAAAAAGTTGGGCTGCGATGAGATCGCGTGCAAAGCCTAAGAGTCTTGAGATGAGGGTCATGAGCGAAACCACAGAAACGGATTTGAATAAAGAGGAGCTCATGGGTACAAACGCTTGATGCGGGTAAATTTGCTTCTATTTTAAGGAGGCGGGGGGTAACTTGCAATGACTTTATATTGTGCTAGTATTTAATACATAAAGATTAAAAATAAATACAAGGAGATTAGAGTGAACAATAAATCAGCGTTTCAAAAATTGGCATTGGCTTCAGCATTGATTTTATTAGAATCTCCAGCTGTTTATGCTGGAAGCATAGAAACAGAAAGTAATGGTGATACCGTTTCAGCAACTTATGGCATGGGATCTGGCGATGTAAATCCTTATGCTAGTGTACAAGAAACAGGAACTGTCAATGGCGATTCTGAGAATGCAAGTGCTTCTGCAAATGCTTCGGACACTTCTGCTACTGGTACAGCAACAACCAGCATCACCAATAACACGAACGGTGATTCTGTATCTGTAACACATGATGAGACAAATGGTTCTAATACGGTGACCGAAACAGATCCTTCAACTGGTGATACAGTGAGTGGAACGACCGATTGGGATGGTAGTATTAATGGAACAGTCACTAATTCTTCAGGAACAACGATTGGTGGAGCCAGTGGGCACTATGACACCAGTAATGATGGGATTTCAGGTACCGCCACGAACTCAGAAACTGGTTCTACAGTCAGTGTATCTGGAACTGCATCGGCTTCCAAAGGTAAAACAACGGGTGAAGTCAGCGGAACAGCCACTGACGGATCCAACGGAGAAACTTATACAGTCACCGGAACAGATACAGATGGTGATATTACGTATTCAGTCTCGAACTCTTCAGGTAATACAACTGTTAGTGGGAGTACAGAACGTGAGCGATAATTTTATTACAAGGAGATAAATATGAATAATAAATCAGTATCTCGAGCATTGGCATTGGTAACAACGGTGATCCTGTCTGTGTCTTCGGTTACTTATGCCGAAACGAGTGATACAAATACTCGTGGTAATTGGACAATCACAACGTACGATAATGGAGATGCCTCTGATTCTTTTGGTGCGGTGAATAATTAGACTGGAAATTCAATTTCAGGATCATACAACGGTAACGTAGGTTCGACGGATACCCTAACCATAGATGGTGCCCATAGCGGAGTCACAGTAGATGCAACCACCACCACGACAGAAAGTGCTACGCCAACTGGAACGGTCACTGTCAATGACGATCGTAATGGTGTTTCAGTAAACGCAACAAATTCAGATGGAAAAAATGTAACTGTGACCAACAGTAGGGGAGATACATTGACTGAATCAGATTCCAGTGGTGAACAAAGTGTTACGGTCACCAACGCTCAAGGAAAAGAAATTTCTTCTCAATGAGTTTGGTAGAATGAATCTGAAACATAAAAACAAGGACGACGGCCATGAATGCACTACAATTTAAAAAAATTTCAAGCATGGTTGTGATGCTATGGCTTCTTGCAGCAGGAGGGGCTTTTGCATCATGCCAAGGTACTGAAGTCAGTTCTTGCGATGGGCTTCCCATGCAAGATTGTAGGAATTCATATATTTACAATTGTGCGGGTTTTGAAGATGCTACTAATCCTCAATATGATAAAATTCTTAATTGCCGATGCTTGTGGAATGGTTCTTCCTGTAGTGAGGGGGCAACAAGTTATTGCCGACCAGAATAACCCCTCTTAATAGGATGTCATCCCGCCAAAGACTATGTTATTCTAATAACCTTGTTTTTGCATAAGGAATGACTTGTTATGGTTTATCCGTCACACGAAATTACGCCAGTCACGATTGAAAACGAATTAAAACAATCCTACCTTGATTATGCCATGAGTGTGATTGTTGGGCGTGCTTTACCCGATGTTCGCGATGGATTAAAACCCGTGCATCGGCGTGTTTTATTTGCCATGAGTGAGCTTGGCAATGATTGGAACAAACCCTACAAAAAATCCGCTCGTGTTGTGGGTGATGTCATCGGTAAATACCATCCTCATGGTGACACCGCCGTATATGACACCATTGTTCGTATGGCGCAATCGTTTTCCATGCGCTACATGTTGGTTGATGGTCAGGGTAACTTTGGTTCCGTGGATGGCGATGCGCCAGCGGCCATGCGTTACACCGAAGTGCGGATGTCAAAATTGGCGCATGCGCTTCTTGCTGATCTTGAAAAAGAAACCGTCGATTTTGCAGCGAATTATGACGAAACCGAATTTGCACCGGTGGTGCTGCCCGCCAGAACACCGAATTTATTAATCAATGGATCCTCCGGTATTGCTGTGGGTATGGCCACCAACATTCCGCCACACAATTTAACCGAAATTTTGGATGCCTGCATTGCCTTGGTTGATAATCCTGAACTGACCATTGACGATTTAATGACCATTGTTCCAGGGCCTGATTTTCCAACTGCCGCCATTATTAACGGTCGTGCGGGGATTATTGATGGTTACCGTACAGGTCGAGGTCGTGTGGTGATTCGCGCACGTACCGAGATTGAGACCGATGAGCAAACCAACCGCCAAGCCATTATTGTCACCGAACTTCCTTATCAGGTGAATAAAGCACGTTTGGTTGAACGCATTGCAGAGCTTGTTCGTGAAAAACGCTTGGAAGGTATTTCTGGACTTCGGGATGAATCCGACAAACAAGGCATGCGGGTTGTGATTGAGCTAAAGCGTGGAGAAGTTGCTGAAGTGATGCTCAATAATCTTTATGCCCACACTCAAATGCAAAATGTTTTTGGCATTAATATGGTGGCCCTGGTGGATGGTCAGCCCAGAACATTGAATTTAAAACAAATTTTGAGCTACTTCATCAAGCATCGTCGTGAAGTGGTGACCAGACGTTGTATTTTTGAGCTCAAAAAAGCACGATTGCGCGCACACATACTAGAAGGCCTGGGTATTGCACTGGCGAATATTGACGCCATGATAGCCTTAATCAAGCAATCCGCAACGCCACAAGAGGCCAAAGAAGGCTTATTGAGTGCGATTTGGC
>CAISSD010000082.1 GCA_903887975.1 uncultured Legionellaceae bacterium
ATCATCAATGGACCGTTGCGCAAAGGTGATAACATGCGCGTGATGTCCACGGGTCGCGCTTATGATGTTGATCAAGTTGGTGTGTTTACTCCCAAAAGAAAACCTGAAGCGTCTCTTAAAGCGGGCGAAGTGGGTTATGTGGTCGCAGGCATTAAAGAAATCCAAGGAGCCCCCGTTGGGGATACCCTAACCCTTGAAAAAAACCAAGCCCAAGACGTTTTGCCAGGCTTTAAAAAAGTCAAGCCTCAAGTTTATGCGGGACTTTTCCCCATAAGTTCCGAAGATTTCGAGGCCTTTAGAGAAGCTTTGGCCAAATTGAGCTTGAATGATGCGTCATTGTTTTACGAGCCAGAATCATCCGAAGCGCTAGGATTTGGGTTTCGATGTGGATTTTTGGGCATGTTGCACATGGAAATTGTTCAAGAACGCTTGGAGCGCGAGTACAATTTGGAGCTCATCTCCACCGCACCCACAGTGATTTATCGCATCACCACCACCAAAGATGAAACACTACTCATTGATAATCCATCCCACCTACCCCCAATCCCTCAAATAAAAATCATGGAAGAACCCATTGTTCGCGCCAACATATTGGTGCCACAAGAATATTTAGGCCAAGTCATTACCTTGTGTATGGAACGTCGTGGCGTGCAAGTCAACATGACCTACAGTGGACGACAAGTTTCTGTGGCTTATGATTTACCGATGAGTGAAGTGGTTTCAGATTTTTTTGATCGCCTAAAGTCTGTGAGTCGGGGTTATGCCTCATTGGATTATAATTTTTTACGTTTTCAGCCTGCTGATTTGGTTAAAATGGATGTGCTCATCAATGGTGAAAAGGTCGATGCGCTTTCGGTGATTCTAAACCGAGCCAGTGCATTAAGCCGTGGTAAATCTTTGGTGGACAAAATGCGCGAAATCATCCCAAGACAAATGTTTGATGTTGCAATTCAAGCAGCACTTGGGTCTAATGTGATTGCACGACAAACGGTAAAAGCATTGCGTAAAAATGTCATCGCCAAGTGCTATGGTGGTGATGTTTCTCGAAAACGAAAGTTGCTCGAAAAACAAAAAGCCGGGAAAAAACGCATGAAACAAGTGGGACATGTCGAAATTCCACAGGAAGCATTTATGGCCGTGTTTAAAAACGACAAATATTAAGTAGCATGATGAAATGAGTTTCGCATTAATATTAACCTTGGCAACCATTTTATGCGGCATTATTGCCGGTATGGATAAACTTCTGGGTTATCAAAAAAAATCCAAATCCAAAATCATTTTAAAAATCATTGAATATGCTTATTCTTTTTTTCCGGTATTGTTAACGGTTTTGTTGTTGCGTTCTTTTCTCATTGAACCATTTCGCATTCCATCAGGTTCACTAGAGCCAACCTTACAAGTTGGCGATTTTGTGGCGGTGAATAAATTTGCCTATGGCCTGCGTTTGCCCGTATTGGAAACCAAAATTTTATCCATCAACAAACCCAAAACCGGTGATATTGCTGTATTTCGCTGGCCACCCGACGAATCCCTTGATTTCATCAAAAGGGTCATTGGGGTTCCTGGCGATAAAATCAGTTATCACAACAAAATTTTGACCATCAATGGCCAAGAAATGAAACAAACCTTTGTGGAATACACCACCGATGAAAGTTCTGGTCAACCTGTTGCCAAATATGAAGAACATTTAAATGGTGTGACACATGCCATTTACATCCGACCCCATGCATCTGGCGTCGACTTTGATGTTGAAGTCCCCAAAGGGCAATATTTCATGATGGGGGATAATCGTGATGACAGTGCTGACAGTCGATTTTGGGGGTTTGTCGATGACAAATATTTGCGCGGCAAAGCTTTTGTGGTGTGGATGAGTTGGAATAGCAACACAA
>CAISSD010000083.1 GCA_903887975.1 uncultured Legionellaceae bacterium
ATCTATCAACTTACTTTAGCCTCTTAGAAAGCCCTTCGAGACGCGTGCTACGCACGCTCCTCAGGGCGAACGGATTAAGTAAAAATGGCTAAAGTCGAGTAAGTTATGATAGAAATTAAAAAGGAATATCATCATCCAATTCGTTCAATGCCACTTCATGATGATTGGCGGTGGGGGCAGAAGCCTCTTTTGTGCCGGCATACATCATGTCGTTGTTCTGTGGCATACTTCCCGTTGTTTTGGTATCCAACATTTGGAGTTCCGAGGCAATAATTTCGGTGGTATAACGCTCAACCCCTTGTTGATCTTGCCATTTACGTGTTTTAAGACTGCCTTCAATGTACAGTCGTGATCCTTTACGAACATATTGACCTGCAATTTCACCCAGTTTATTAAAACACACCACCCGATGCCATTCGGTGCGCTCTTGTTTTTCACCGGATACTTTGTCTTTCCATGTTTCACTGGTGGCCAATGAAAAGCTTGCCACTGGGTTGCCGTTTGGCAAGTACCTGGTTTCTGGATCATTTCCCAAATTGCCAATTAAAATAACTTTATTGATTCCGCGAGCCATGAGGTTCTCCATTGTTAATGTGTTTAAAAAGGTTGGCACAACGATTTTATTTAAATTCATGACAGTATACAAGGATTGCAGTTCGATTTATACTGTTGATTAAGAGTGAATGTTTTCAAGAAGAACGAACATGGCAGATGGATTTTCACCTTCATCACATTGGCGTGATTCCGCACGTAGTGCACGCTTTTTTATTGTTGATGCACGCGCTGCTTTCCCGATTTTTTTATTTTTGATGCACATTCAATGGTGGACTGGAAGCTTGGTCTTAATTTCCGCGGTTTTTTTTGGAATTTTGGAACATTATGGGTTTACCGTCCCTATTTTTTTACGTTGGTTGCGATGTTTTTTGGCCGGCCCTGTTAAATCTTCCAAACCATGGTGGCGATGAATGGCTGTTGATCTCACAAAAAGTATGGTTGCAATAGCCAAAACACTTAATGCTAAATTTTATTTGAATGAGCGGTTCATGAGCTACGACGAAGTCTTTGCAGCCACAGGGTTGTTGCCAGCAATTGCCAGACGCGCGGATCAATTGTGCTCACTTTGTCTTGGCTATGGATTGGGTGTGTCTTTTGAAGAAGCCGAGACCAGTATGCTTGGGACGTCGGTGGTGTTTGATGAAGTGACACCCAATGTGATTCGTCTGCTTTGTCTATTGGATGTGGTTCATGAACTGATTCAAGGTGGTCCTGCACGGGATCACACGCCCCTAGACGAATTAATGTACGACTGAAGCCAGGTTCTTAGAGCCCATCTTAAATGTAAAAATAACGAAAATAATCGGGATGTTTATTTGAAGAACACCCAATGTCTGCTATGATTACTATTAATACATTATGTTTTTGGTGAATCATCATGGCTCAGTATTCCGCGGATCAAAAAATGTTTTTAGCCGGTTGTATTCGTGAATTGGATGCAACACGTGGTAAATTGGATAAGATTGTTGGATTTTTTAATCCATCAACAGGAAATCGTGAAGCACAGCAATGGGTTTCGAAGGTTCGAGATGAGGTTTACAATGCGCTTCAAACCATCGAGTCGGATGATTCCAATGTTGCGTCTCCTTCTTCAAATTCATTGACTGGGTGATTTAATTCATGAAAACAGATGCTTTTGAGGTACATCTTAAGAAAATATTAGAGACGCTGGATGGCGCCATTGCTTCCGGGCCTTGGACACAATCTAATTTTTTGAAATCCATCGAACAGGATTTAAAAAACCTTCGTGAAAAAATTGTGGCTTATGATGATGTCCCTCATCATGATGCATTGCTCCATTCCGATGATGTGATTTTAAGCCAGCAATTAACCGGTGAGCAGGACGTTTTTATTGGGCTTTATTGCTCTGATGGCAGCAATTTGGCCTCGTGGGAAAAAATCATTAATAATCTACCCAAACATGTGGTATCAAGACCTGTGTATGAGCATGAAGAAAGCATGAAGCAGATCATTCGAATGAAAGAAAATAAAAAAAATGAGGCTTATGTGGGTGTGATGATTAAAAAATCTGATATTATTGCTTTGGATGTTAATAAAGTCCCGATGGATAAATTAGGTCAACCTTTGTTGACCATCAAAGATAGCGCGATTCATTTAGAAAACATTAAATTTTTTGTGTACAATTCTGTCAAATACAACTTTAAACAAGGGAAATTGGTTAAGGCCATTTAAAAACATCTTTTGCCAACTCCAAACTCCAGTAAAAAAACAAATCTCGATTTAAAGCTCGATACTGATGAGCGCTATTCTTGCAAATAAGCTACCGAATCGATACAACAGGGCAAGATATAACCCCTATCATTTCCCAGCATCTTGGGTATATACTATTTTTTAAGCGTCTATTTCATTAAAGAGCAACATGGCACAGCAAGCGCAGCAGCAATCAGGTGGTGATAACTCCATGGCGCCAGTGTGGTTAACCATTCTGCTTTTTTGTACGTTAGGTCTTTTGTGGTATGTGGGACACGCTTATATTGTTGCGTTTGTTTTTAGCATCATCACGGTCTTCGCAGAAATAGTGGATTTGTTGTTGCCCACCAAGCCATTGGCCCAAGAAATTTATCTGATGCAAACGCTTGATCCTGCAGCCGTTGAATGGGCTCAAATGATTTTGTTGTTGGGTTTGGTCGGGGCTTATATTCGTTATCCTTTTGGGTTTATCCTGGCCGTTCTGGCTGTTGTTTTGTATCGCTCCGATATTACTCAAAAATTTCGTCGTGCACATTCCATGAAAACTTTGCGTGCTCAAGAGCAGGTGAATTGGCCATCAATTATGCCCATTGTTAAATTAGATTTGGCCAATCAAGACATCAGTGTAGGGCCTTGGGCCATGGCATTAACGCCCATGGAGTTTGCCAGAAAATACAATTTGTTGAAAAAAAATGATGCATTGGTGGATACGCCATTACCAGGCATGGAATGGACTGCGGGTATTCGACGTGCCGATGCCAAGCGGGTATTTACCTTACAACTGGGGCCATATTGGCAGGGTTTTGACCATTGCCCACCGGCCGCGCGTGCATTGGCGGCTGTGTTTATGGCCCGCATGAATCGTGATAGGGCGGCTGCTTCTGCGATTTTGGTTGAATTGGATAAAGGTTTTGCCTCGGGCAGGATGAATTTTGATGTGGCAAATAAAACATTAAATCAATACAAAAATGCTGAAAATGTTCAAGAAGTGGTGTCCAAACATGCTTATTTATTAACGGTCATGGCCTCGCTTTTAAAAGCCTCTCGCGATGATGGGGTGGTCGCCAGTGCTGAATTTTTGTGGTTAAAGCCTGTGGATAGGCGTTTATGGTATATGTTGAATAGCGTGGGGCGCCAAACCCCTTTTGCCGAAGTTGGTGGGCCTTTTGCCCATTGGCGCGCCGAGCAAGTGATGGGACGAAGCGCTTTGGCGCCCATGGTTGACGAGGCCATTAAAGCGCTTGAAATTGCCATTAGGGAAATCAAACTTTCTCCCAAAGAATTACAGGAGTTAAAGGCACAATGAGAGGAATTGACACCAGAAACGAAATTGACCCAACACTCCTCTTGCGCGACACCCGATCGTTCACTAAAAAAATCAGTGATTTTTTTGCAAAACCGGCCAATATTTCGGTGGTTTTGGTCTCTATGGCGGGGGGGTGTTACTTCTTTCCTGAAATCACCCTGCTTTTGTTCTTGATTGGTTTGGGTTGTTTTACGTTTGCTTACACACGAAAACAAAAATTGCCTTTTCGTATGCCTAAAATTGCCAAGGTAAAAGACTACAACGATTTAAAACCAGGCATCAAACTGCCAAATATGGCCCGAGGAATTGCTTATTTTGGTAATGATCTCAAAACCAACGAAGAATTATGGTTTGCCAATGATGACATGCGAACCCATGCCTTGATTTTTGGATCAACGGGTAGTGGTAAAACCGAAGCCTTGGTATCGATTGCCTTTAATGCTTTGGTACAAGGCAGTGGTTTTATTTATGTGGATGGTAAAGGCGATAACTCACTCTATGCCAAGGTTTTTTCCATGGCGCGCAGTATGGGGCGCGAAGATGATTTATTGCTGATTAATTTTATGACCGGTGCACGAGATATTGTCGGCCCTCAATCCAAACGTTTGTCCAATACACTGAATCCTTTTTGTCAAGGCTCATCAAGCATGTTGACTCAACTTGTGGTTAGTCTGATGGGGAGCTCAAGTAATAATTCTTCGGATGGCGATATGTGGAAAGGGCGTGCCATTGCGTTTGTTGAAGCCTTGATGCGTTTGTTGGTGTACATGCGTGATGAAGGGGCGATTCTTCTTGATGCCAATACCATTCGTAATTATTTTGACTTGACTCGATTAGAGGCCATCGTCATTGACAAAGTTTTTCCACGAGACGATCAAGAAGCCATTAATATAGAATCGATTCCCACGTTGGTGACTGATCCTCTTAGAAATTATCTCAAAACTTTACCTGGGTATAATCCAGAGAAAAAAGGCAAACAAGTTTCGCAAGTGTTGGAGCAACATGGGTTTATTACCATGCAATTGGTTCGAAGCTTTTCATCTTTGGCGGATACTTACGGCCACATCATCAGAACCAATTTGGCTGAAGTTGATTTTAAAGACGTGGTGCTAAACCGGCGTATTTTGGTGGTTTTATTGCCCGCATTGGAAAAATCACCTGATGAGTTGGCGAATCTTGGTAAAGTGATTGTTGCATCGTTAAAGGCCATGATGGCTGCAGGACTTGGGGATGAAGTTGAGGGTGATTATCGGGATGTTATTGAACGAAAGCCCACCAATTCACCCACACCGTATATTTGTATTTTGGATGAATATGGTTATTATGCCGTGCAAGGTTTTGCTGTGGTCCCAGCACAAGCGCGCTCACTTGGTTTTTCGGCTATTTTTGCCGGGCAAGATTTACCTGCTTTTCAAAAAGCATCGAAAGAAGAAGCCGCATCCATTGGCGCTAATACCAATATTAAAATTTGTATGAAATTGGAAGATCCCACAGAAACCTGGGATTTTTTCACCAAAACCGCAGGGGAAGCTTATGTGACCAAGGTGGATTCGTTTCAGACCAAAGACACGGGCATGACCAATAGTTATATGGATACCAAAAGCTCATCATTTGAGCGTCGTGCACGGGTGGATTTGTTGGATTTGAAAGAACAAACCGAAGGTGAGGCGCATATTTTCTTTCGCTCCAAGATTGTGCGTTCACGAATGTTTTATGCCAATCCAACGCCTGTTAAAAAACTTAAGCTCAATCAGTTTTTAAAAGTTGAGCCACCATCAGATGATTATTTAAATAAATTACAACAGCAATTGACGCATTTTCAAGAGGTGGTCCAACATTTGGATGCTAATGCTGTAGACGTTTTACCCAGTGAAGAAATTAGCTTAATCACCAAATTATGGAGCGAGTCAGAAGAGGCTGGATTAATCGATCGTGGTGTTCAAGCGCTATTGGCGTATCATTCTTACAATGAGCCGGAAGAAGTGGCCGATGTGATTGAAGATGAAGAAGAGGGTGTTTTAACCATATTCAGTCGCTTGCGACAATCTGAGGGATCATTACCTTTATTGGTTTCTGATCAAAAGCAGTTTTCCTTGCCGCTATTAAACATCAACACCACGCGCGATTGTCTGATGCATATCGAACGATTGGCGGGAGAAAAAGATAAAATTGCGGGCTCGATTGCCAACGAATTGATTAAAGATTTTCAAAAAGCAACGCGTTACCCACCGATGGATAGAGTTGAAATTGCATCAGACGCGTTGGCATTGGAAGTTCATGCTTTGGTTGCCAAAATTGATGAAGCACGACAAAAATCGGCAGGTTAAACTTGCAAGAGCTGAAAATGTGTGTTTTCATGAAGTGTTATCCTGTAAAAGACCATCGAGAGCATTCATGACAAAACTAATGGGTTGTGTTTTGTGTTTGTTGTTATTATCAAGTTGCCATCAAACGGCAGGCCCGTTAATCAGTACATCACAAAAATTACCTGCAACCGTTTCTGGGGCGTCAGATAAACAAATCATGGTTTTAGAACGGCATATGGGTGAAAAAGGCATACAATTAATCACCATTGGACAGAATTATTTACTCATCATTCCCTCAAGCGTATTGTTTCCTCATGAATCTCCCGATTTAACCTGGGCTTCGTTTAATACCTTGAATCAAGTGGTTGCGTATTTAAAGCAGTTTAGAAAAATTTCAGTTCATGTTCATGCTTTTGGTGCACGTGTGGGTTCAAAAGAGCGAGAACGTGCTTTAACCCATGCAAGAGCAACGGCGGTAGCAGAATATTTATGGGAACAAGGAGTGGATACGCGGTTACTCATTACCCAAGGATTTGGGAGTCATGACAGAATTTTGCCAAAATCCACATCCATGGATGAAGATGCAAACTCAAGGATAGAAATATCCTTTAGACGGGCTGTTGGTTGAATTTTATGTTTGATTTGATGTGAGAAGTGATTGATGTTTTGATTGAGTCAGTGATAAGCTTGATTGAAGATTGGATAAAAATAGATTAGAGCACACCATGGGACAAGAAACTTGGGATTTAATCAAGAAAACCAAGGGCTTTTATATCAATACCTATCATGTTGGTGGCAGTGTGTTGGTGGTCTCGGTTTTGTTTAATTTGTTGTTGGGACTGATGTTGTTTTACCTTTATTGCCATCAGCCTTCGCGTGATTTTTATGCAACAGATGGCGTGACACCGCCGGTTGCGCTAACGCCGTTGGATTCTGCGAATAAATCATCAGTGCCGCTCTTGGCTGGTGAGGTTTCGGATGATGATGGAAGTCGAGAAATACCGAAGTAATTTGGGGATAATATGGCTGAAGATGCATTGGTTGCTGTTGCATTAAGAAACAATTTTTATCGCGATGGTCAACGAAAAATCATCGTTGTGCTCTTGTTGTCCATGCTGGTTAATGTTTCTTTGATATTCATGTTGGTTTATATATTAACCAATCCACCCAAGCCCAGCTATTTTGCAACCAGCATTAATGGACGTATAACGCCACTTTATCCCTTGGATGCACCCAATCAATCGGACTCTTCGGTGCTGCAGTGGGCCAATCAAGCCGCCATTGCGGCGTTTACGTATAATTTTGTGAATTACCGCTCGGAATTGCAAGCATCATCCGGATTTTTTACGGCTGAGGGCTGGGATCAATTTTTGCAGGCACTTAAAGACTCAAATAATCTTGAAGCCGTTAAAGTTAAAAAATTGATTGTTACAGCCGTTGCCACCAGTGCACCGGTTATTTTGCAAAAAGGTATTTTAAATGGCGTTTATGCATGGCGCGTGCAGATGCCGGTGTTGGTGACCTACCAAAGTGCCAGTGAATTTTCACAACAAAACAATGTGGTGACCATGCTCATCACACGGGTGTCCACATTGAATTCACCAAGAGGTATTGGTATTTCTCAATTTGTGGTGGGGCCTGCGACGGCTTCAGGTGGTCCTTTATGAGTTTATTCTTACGGCTGGTGTTGATTTATTTCATGATGATGTCGTGCGCATCATGGGCCGCGGATGATAAAAATTATCCCTCAGCACAGCAAGCCTTGGCACAACTCAGAATGCTGCAAGGTCAAGTCCCCAATGGTCAAAAAACCGAACAACCGGTTATTGCGAATAAGCCACAAGTTAATTCTATGGTGAGTGCATCCAATAATGCATCAATTGAATCACCTGATGACCAAAAATTAATTGATGCTTTGGCGTTTGATTCCGTCAAACAACAAATGTTTCCATTAACCCCTGATCAACTTTTACAAATCAAAAAAATGTATCAAAACAACGAAATGGCTCAAGTTTCGTCGCCTTCAGCGCCACCAAAGCCCACAGCGACCTCACAATTTGTTAATTTATCACCAGGTTCTACGCCACCGGTGGTTCGTCTGTCGCAAGGTTTTGTCTCTTCACTGGTTTTTTTAGATTCAACCGGGGCACCTTGGCCGATAAAGGCCTATGATCTGGGCGACCCTTCGGCATTTAATATACAGTGGGATAAAGTCAGCAATACGTTAATGATTCAAGCTTCAAAATTGTATAATTATGGAAATTTAGCGGTACGTTTGCAGGGATTAAATACCCCTGTTATGCTGACCTTAATACCAGGTCAAAAAGCCGTGGATTATCGTGTGGATTTAAGAATTCAAGGCATTGGTCCTAATGCAAAAAACCTACCCTTGGAAGATGGCATTCCCCCATCTGCCAATGATGTGTTGCTGCATGTTTTGGATGGTGTTCCCCCAGATGGCAGTAGTCGTTTGATGGTGAGTGGGGGGGATGCCAGAGCATGGGTGATGAACAATAAAATGTTTGTAAGAACCAATTTAACCGTGTTGTCACCAGGTTGGCTTGCCAGCATGACGAGCGCTGATGGGATGCATGCTTATGAAATGCAAAAGTCGCCAGTTTTATTGGTTTCTTGGCACGGTAAAATCATGCAACTCAAGATAGAAGGGTTATAACACTATGCCAAGTTCAAAAGAAAATCTTAAAGCATTGTTTACCAATACCCGCTCACGGATCATTATTGTGTTTACTTTTGTTGTGTTGCTTTTGGCTTTTGTGATTGGTGTTGTGAAATATGAAATGGCTCTGATGGGCCCAATTGAATCCAATACCGATCTAACGCGTGCACCAGCAGGAATATCATCGATCCCAGGGGCTTTGAATCAAACCAAAGAATATGCCGCTTTGCAAGCCAAACAAAATCAACAACAAGCGGCTACGGCATTAAAATCTGGCAGTAGTGCCATTCCAACCATTATTCGTTCTCAAGCCTTTGGCCAGGGGATTGAATCGGTAGGGCCACAGGGTGGGCAGGGTGGTTTGGGTTTTGAAACCCTAACGCGTGAAAATCAAACAGGGCCCCAGCTTAGTCTTTGGTTACAAGATTTGGACGATCATCATTGCGATCATGCCAGCATTCAAAAAGTTATTTCTGAAGGTGCCACACTTCAAGAAATCAAACGGCAATGCAATTGCCTTGCCTTGAAGCAATATGGTTATTCTTTAAAAGATTTAAAACCACTTTGCTCATGTTCTGAGTTTAAATCTTTAGGCATGAATGTTGTTCAATTTAAAGAAGCTGGATACACGGCAAGTGAGCTTCGTGTTTGTGGTTTTTCAGCATGTGAGGAGCATGAAGCAGGCTTTGGTGCCCAGGTGATGAAAGCCGCTGGATTTAGTGATGGCGAGCTTAAGGGATCAGGTTTTAGTGATGATGATATTCTGCGTGCAGGTGGTGTGCCTTCTGGATTGAACATTGCGGATATTTTAAAAGCCGGGTGCACCAAAGAATCATTAACTCGCTTGAAAATGGCCGGTGTCACGGCCAGTGCGGTGCGACATATTTTGGGTTGTGATCCCAGTACCTTGAAAGACGCAGGTTTTAATGCCGCCGACTTGGAAAAAGCAGGATTTAATGCAGCAGAGCTTAAAAATGCGGGTTATGGGGCGGATGAATTAACCCATTGTAGCGTTGAAGCCATTAAAAAAATGAAAGCAGAAGGTTTGACGGCTTTAGAAATTCATAACAAATATGGTTGCAGTATAGCCGCACTTTTGGCAGCTGGATTTACTTCGGAAGAATTAAAAGCACTGGATGGCTTGGGTGTTACGAGTTGTGATGTTGATTCCATTAAAAAAATGAAAGCACAAGGTTTGACGGCTTTAGAAATTCATAATAAATATGGTTGCAGTAAAGCCGCACTTTTGGCCGCGGGATTTACTCCGGAAGAATTAAAAGCACTCGATGGCATGGGTGTTGCGAACTGTGATGTTGAGTCCATTAAAAAAATGAAGGCAGAAGGTTTGACGGCTTTAGAAATTCACAATAAATATGGTTGTAGTAAAGCCGCACTTTTGGCAGCTGGATTTACTCCGGAAGAATTAAAAGCACTGGATGGTTCTGGTCCGGATCATTGCGCTGTTGACTCGATTAAAAAGATGAAGGCACAAGGCATGACAGCTGCCGAGATTCATCGTCAGTATGGCTGTAGTGCTAAAGCATTGGCTTTAGCTGGCTTTGGTTTTGATGACTTAAATCATGCAGGATTTAATGCTGCTGAATTAAAAAATGCAGGTGCCAGTGCGGGAATTCTTAAAGGCCTTGGTTATGGGGCAAAAGATCTTAGTGATGTTGGTTTTTCTCCAGAAGCGTTAAAGCAAGCAGGTTTTGATGCGAAGGCGCTAAGAGATGCCGGGTTATCGGGTGCAAATCTTAAAAAAGCTGGATTTTCATTGGATGACTTAAAATCAGCAGGTTTCACACCAGAAGAGCTTGTTAAAGCCGGTATACCAGTTTCAGATTTGCGTGGCAGTGGCATTTCTGCCAAGGCGTTAAAAGATGCGGGTGTATCGGCTCAAGCCTTGAGTACGGGCGGTTTTACCAATGCTCAATTGGCCGATGCTGGATTTAACGAAAAGGATTCGGCATTGGCAAGTTTAGACAACGTCGTTCAGCCAAGAGCACCATCTTCGGCATTGGCCAGTCTGCCTTCGATTACCGGTGGTGGCTCGAAAGAAGCCATTGCTGCTGCCAATACGCAAGCCCTACAAGATGTGCTTGCACGTCAAAAAGCGCAAATGGCGGATCAACGTTTTCAACAAAAAGTACAACAGCGAGGTTCGTTGATGGCGTCAGCGGCTTCTCAGGCTTTACAATCATGGAAACAGGTTTCCACCCAAACCTATGTTGCGGGTCAAAAATTGAAGAAGAACACTGATCAAAATACCATGATGGCAGCTGGCAGTATCAATGCCGAAGGCGTTCAAGTCATGGGGGATCCCAATGCGCCAACTGGACCCAGTGTTGTGAAGACCGGTGATGTTTTGTTTGCTGTGATTGATACATCGGTCAATAGTGACGAACCAGGCCCCATTTTGGCAACGATTGTTTCAGGAAAATTGAGTGGCTCCAAATTGATTGGTAATTTCAATTTGCCATCAAATGCCGACAAAATGACCATTACTTTCAATACCTTGTCGGTTCCAGGAATTGCTAAAACGATTTCAATTAATGCTTTTGCCATTGATCCCGATACCGCCAGAACCGCTTTATCAAGTCAAACGGATCACCATTATCTGATGCGCTATGGTTCATTGTTTGCATCAACTTTCTTGGAAGGTTTTGGTAATGCATTCCAATCTGCTGATACCACCATCACCATCGGTGGAACGGGAGGAACAACGGACACGACCGTACAAAATGGTATTGGACGTTCGTTGTTGGAAAATGCGGTCATCGGTCTTGCAACGGTGGGTAAAAGTTGGGGACAGTATGCGCAGAAAAATATGTCCAGACCAACCACGGTTTTGGTTTACTCTGGAACAGGTGTTGGTGTGTTGTTTACCCAGGATGTTAAATTTGGATAAAAGTAGGTGACCATGACAGAAAATAATCAATCAGAAGATGAGTATCAATTTAGCGAGTTGGATCCATTAAGTGTTGACAATGAATCCGAAGAGCCCTCATCAAAAAACTATGAGCAACCTTTGCCAAAGCAAGGTCCAGACATCAAACGAATTATTTTAACGCTTTTGGTGGTGATTGTTTTTGCCATGGTGGCTTATAAATTGGTGGCGCTTATTTTGGCGGATAAAGGACGCGTGGTGGTGGCCCCACCCAACAAACCAGTTCAGGTTCAAACAAAAGCGGTTCAACCAGTGGTGCAAAAACCAGTAGTCGTGGAAACCAAACCCATGGTTGTTGCTGAAATCACTCAAAAAAATGATGATGTAATGCAGCAAAAATTATCTGCAGTTGCCTTGGCTCAGGATAATATGCGCTCTGAAATGATGAATGCGACGGATAAAATTGCCGCGATGGGTGCTGTTTTGAACGAGTTGAATGCAAAGATTATTGATTTGAATCAACATATGGATGATTTAAGAAAAGCTATTGACAATCAAGAGCAAAAGATAGAACCTTTAATACATAGGCCTATGGTGGTCAAGAAGCATAAAGCACACCGTGTGCACGCGCCCATGATGGTGTATTATCTTCAAGCATTGATACCAGGGCGAGCGTGGTTGATTGCGGATAATGGCACGACGGTGACGGTTAGAAAAGGTAGTCGGCTTCAAGGCTATGGGGTGATTAAGGCTATTGATCCGGTTGAGGGTTTGGTTAGGACCTCTTCAGGAAAAATAATACGGTTCAGTCAAGCAGATAGCTAAGGCGTGTTATGGATCCGACATCAACGCAAATTGATATTCTTTCTAATGTTGCTGCGTCGTTGTTGTCTATTGAACGATTGGTCACCGCTACTGCTTATTTAATTGGCTTAAGCTTTGCGGTAAAGGCTTTGTATAGCTTGAAAGTCTATGGTGAAGCACGTAGTATGATGTCCCAGTCTTCAAGCATTAAAGAGCCTGTGATTTACTTGTTGGTTTCAGCGCTGCTGATTTATATTCCAACAGGATTTCAAATCATGCTCAATACGACATTTGGTGTGGGCTCGTCGGTTTTGGCTTATGCCCCAGTGAGTAGCCAAAGTCCATTAATTTCTGGATTGTTTGGCCCAGGTAGTCAAGTTGGCGAGTCATTGACCATCATCATCCAGGTGATAGGCGTGATTGCATTTGTTCGGGGATGGGTTTTGATTGCCCGAGGGGCGACACATGGTCAGCCACCGGGTGCAACGGGACAAGGATTAATGCATGTTTTTGGTGGCGTTCTGGCCATTAACATCATTGGTACTTTGGAAGTTTTTAATAATACTCTGTATGGAGTTAGTGTTGGTTAAAAGGGGGTGGAGTGTGATAAAGACAAGGCATCAAAGTAAAAATAATTGGGGTATGCTGGTGTTGGCAAGCATGGTCATGGTGTTGACAGCGGATGCGGCTATGGCTGCAACGACAATGACTCTTGGTACTATGGCAAGCAACATTATTGGTTCGTTTACAAGTCTTACCAAATTGATTACCGCAGGCTCTTATTTGGCTGGTATGGGATTTTCGGTCGCGGCCATCATGAAATTTAAGCAACATAAAGACAATCCCACACAGATTCCTGTGGGAACGCCGATTGCTTTAATTTTTATTGCAGCAGCCTTGTTGTTCTTACCAACCATTTTGGGCATCACAGGTGCGACCATGTTTGGTTCAGGTGGTGGTACGGTTGGTGGACCTACTGGAACGGTCTTTACAGGTTCATAATCATCATTGGGATGAACTTCAATGGATATGGATCAAAAGCGGTATGAATTGCAATTGATGGCAACTCCTGATTCCTGGCGGTTATATTCCGCCAGAAATGCTGATCCTGCTTTTAAAACGTATCAAACCAAAGTTTTTAACCGAGATGAGTATAGATGTGGATTTTGTGGATTTCAATCCAAAATTCATCAGGATGTTGTGAATATTGATGGTGATTATCGCCGCAATCAATTAAGCAATATGGTGACTGCATGTTGTTTTTGTGCCCAGTGTTTTTTTGTCGAATCGGTGGGCGTTGGTGGATATGGTGGTGCGGATCTGGTTTATTTACCCGAATGGTCTCAAGTGTCATTAAACGCATTGTGTCATGTATTATTTTGTGCAATTGCCAATGATTCGGGTTATAAAAACACGGCGCAGAATATCTACCGAAGTTTTAAAGTGCGCACGCAAGTGGTTGAAAAACAGTTTGGAGAGGGCACCAGTGATCCATCGATTCTTGGGCATTTGTTGATTGATACTGGAAACATCAACAATGACGTTTCAAAAAAAATACTTAAAGACCTTCGAATGTTGCCATCGCGTGCTAAATTCAGACGTCAGATCGAAGCATGGAGTACCAGTGCCATTGAGGCACTACATCAACAAGCATGAGGAGTTTGGCTTATGTCCAGTTGGACGGAATCATTTTTTGAAGGTGTTGATACTTTTTTTGCTTGGTTGAGTACTTCATTGAAGCAAACCACAGAATCATATTGTGAGTTGGAAACAGCTGATAGTGAGACTGTTTTGGTGAATCATGATGGTTCATTGTTGTCTGTATTGCAGATTGAGGGCATTAGTGCGTTGGCGGGCAGCGTCGAATTCGATCGCCTGGTTGAAGGCCTGACCAATGCGTTTCAAGGTGCCATGACAAGACCAGGGCATGCGGTTCAAGTTTATTTTAGTTACGACAAGCAAAACATCAAAAAAGTCATCCGAGATATTTATGCGCCAGCAGAACAAACAGCGGCGCGATTGGAATTGAATTTATCGGATTTGTTTTCGGAGCGCGTCGACTTTATGAGCAAATATTGCGCTGAAGAGCGTGTGTATTTTGTTTTAATAACAAGACCTTTTAATCTGCCCAAAGATCAACTCAAAGTCGCTGCAAAAGCCAAAGCCAAGATGATTAAGGAAACCAAAGCCCCAAGTTATAAAAATACGCAAACCGTTTATGCGGCGATCCCAGAGCTTAGGGATACTCATGATGCTTACGTTCGTGCCATCATGAATGATGTCGGTACGCTCAACATTACCTCAAGAATGTTGGAAGTTCATGAAGCGGTGATGGCGATACGCATGACGGCAGATCCTGATTATACTTCTGAAGATTGGCGTGCATCGTTGCCAGGCGATATGCTTCCTGTTCGTGAAGTGAATGATTTTTCAGGCGATGCGTCGGATTTACTCTGGCCATCGTTGGCAAAACAAATCATACCGCGTGATGCAGAAGTGATTGATAGACGAACCATTTTGTTGGGTAATCGTTTGTATGCATCAACGTATATTGATTTATTCCCCAAAGATATTCGTCCGTTTTTAACGCTTTTTTCACGTATTTTACCAACGCATATTCCTTGGCGCATGTCATTTTTAATTGAAAGTGAGGGTTTGAGTACCATTAAATTAAAAGGCATGATGGCATCGATTTTGAGTTTTTCTTCACCACAAAATCGACTCATTAGTGACGCGGTTAATTTACTAAAATACCTGCATTTGAATACGGATGAGGCGATTGTTCGTTTAAGGGTGGTTGCAACGACTTGGGCGCCTGAGGGCGATATTCCGCTACTCAGGCGTCGAAGTTCTGAGCTTGTGAAAGCCATACAAGGCTGGGGAACCACCGATGTTTCGGAGGTTTGTGGTGATCCATTTGGGGGTTTTGTGGCCAGTATGTTGGCCGCCACCACCAATAGTCCGGCTGTTCCTGCAGTGGCGGCACTTTCTGATGTTATCTCGATGTTGCCCATCACAAGACCTGCTTCGCCTTGGAAGCAAGGTGCATTGTTGTTTCGCTCCCCCGATGGAAAACCATGGCCTTTTCAACCGGGTTCTAATCAGCAGACGACTTGGATTGATTTGGTGTACGCTCGTCCTGGTTCGGGTAAATCGGTTTTGTCGAATACACTTAATTTGGCTTTGTGTTTATCAGGGGGTATTCTTCGATTGCCGCGAATTTCAATTATTGATATTGGGCCTTCGAGTAGTGGATTGATTTCTTTATTAAAAGAGGCCCTACCACCTGCCAAAGCACATTTGGTGGCTTATCATCGACTTAGAATGACACAGGAATATTCGATAAATCCTTTTGACACGCAGCTTGGCTGTCGTTTTCCAACGGCTTCGGAGCGCTCATTTTTGGTGAATTTCTTAACGTTATTAACCACGCCATTGGGTGCTGAAAAGCCTTATGATGCCATGCCTGATTTGGCAGGGATGGTCGTGGATGAATTGTATAAAATATTTTCTGATGAGTACAATCCAACGCCTTATGCGCCAGGCATTGAGGCTTTTATTGACAGTATTTTGGAAGAAATAGGGTTTGTTCGGGATACAAAATCAACCTGGTGGGAAGTGACCGATGCTTTGTTTTCGGCGGGATTTTTACACGAAGCCATGCTGTCACAGCGTTATGCCATGCCTTTGTTGGCGGATGCTGCTTCGATTTGTCGTACACCATCGATTGAGGATTTATACGAAAAAGTGACCGCACCAACGGGTGAGTCTTTGATTGCGGCTTTTTCACGTATGGTGTCGTCTGCAGTACGAGAATATCCGATTTTGTCTCGGGTAACGGCATTTGATTTGGGTGAGGCGCGTGTTGTTTCGCTTGATTTGGATGAAGTTGCCAAAAGTGGTGGTGATGCGGCAGACAGGCAGACTTCGGTGATGTACATGTTGGCGCGCTATGTGTTGGCCAGGCATTATTATTTGACTGAAGAGAGTATGAACAATGTTCCTACTCAGTACCAGCTGTATCATAAAGAACGTGTGGCGGAGATTCGAGAAGATCCCAAACGTATTGTTTATGATGAATTTCATCGAACCTCGCATTCTGCTGCGGTGCGCGATCAGGTGATTATTGACATGCGTGAAGGCCGAAAATGGAATGTTCAAATTGCGTTGTTGTCTCAATCGGTGGATGATTTTGATTCAATCATGATTGATTTTGCGACATCGATTTATATTATGGATGCGGGTCCTTCACAAGCGGTGGATAAGACCAGTCAGATTTTTGGTTTGTCTGAAACCGCACAAATTGCCTTAAGAACAAGGGTTCATGGCCCCAGAGAGGGTGGAGCGACGTTCTTGGCGCAATTTGCAACCAAAAGTGGCTTGAGTTTGCAGCTTTTGACCCTAACGCTTGGGCCGATTGAATTGTGGGCGTTTAGCACAACTGCTGAGGATGTGACGGTACGGAATATGCTGTATCGTCATCTTGGTCCATCTGAAGCCCGACGTGTGTTGGCATCGTTGTTTCCTAATGGTTCGGTGACGAAAGAAATCACCCAGCGCTTAAATCGACTTCGAGCCACAACTGGGGGGCTTATTGAGGAAGAGGGTCAAAAAAGCGTGACTGAAGGCCTGGTGGGTGAGATTTTGGCAGCGTATTCGAATAATCCCAACTGTAAAAGTTTGTTGGCGAAGCATTTGTAGGGGGGTAGCGACCATGATGAAATTAGGCAAAAATTAACAACATTATAAAATTACATGAATTATAGCCTCAGGGTTCAAGAAAACTGAATAATTCAAGCGTTTTCCGGGCCCTTGGTAACCGCCTTGGGCCGTATGATTGATTAAACCACCACATCATTCAAAACAAACCCATTAAGAATACCTGGAATAAAGGGATTAATTTTATTCTCGGTTCTTAGCAAATAACGACCGGTGTTGCTATTAATGTCAAAAAGAATTTGCAAATTGGCACTGTCTTGTTCGTCCACCATGATGTTTACTTTTTGTAGTAACTTGAACAAAGCCCAATCTCCATGTTCTTTCAATTCATAATGCTTGCCGTTAATGGCATTCAACGAGAGGGTCACATTGGCTTTCGGCCAGTGAAAATGTTTGAAGGAATTGGTGTCTTGCGTGTCGATTAATTGATCTTTGCCAATCATCAAACTTAATTGAGAGACAATGGGATCCAAACTTAATTTTTGTAAGCTAAAGGTGATTTCACTGGTATCACTTTTTTCTGGAAAAAACATATTGGTGATGACATTGGCACGAATCAAAGCGGTGATGGTGTCTTGAGAAATCGGCAACACATAACCGTAAGATTCTTTCAATTGCCATAGCGGCTCTGAAGTATCCAAAAATGGCATAATGTATTCATTGGTGAATTGATTTAATATCCCGTGATGAGAGAAAAAATGGTTGAAATCAACCATGCTGATTTCTTGTTCTTCAGAGGTTGAAAAAGGAAATCGTTGTGAAATGCCGCTAAGATAGGCTTGGTATACGGTTTTTTTCCATTGTTCGTTGATGAAGGTTCGGGCGTCTTTGAATAGATTGTTCCAGCTCTCGTCTGCCAATTGTTTGGCCCATGTTGCGATGGGATTGGGTAATTGTTTTGCATGCATCAACAGCTCATTCATGGGATTGGGATGTTTTTCGTCATTAAATCTTGATTTTGTTAAATTAAAAGCAGTTTTTCCACCATCATGGACCATGGCAAGGGTTGTTAAAAATTTGTCTAAATCATGAATGGTGATGTTTAAATCTTTGGAAGCGGTATCACTCATTAAACTGATTTCAGTAAATTGGCTGGCAATCGCTTGATTGAATAATCTGGCATTGCTGTCTAAATTGGGGCTTGTATGCTCTTGAATGAAATGAATCATGTGGTCTATGGACTGAGCGTTATGAATTGTTTGTGCCAGTTGACTTGCGCCATGATAACCATAGGCATGTTGTAGCGTGGTTTTTTTAATGAAATTTTTCCACCAAGTGACATAATCATAGCAATAGGCTTGGCGAAGTATATCGGTTAAGTCGTGTAGATCTTGGCGCGCTAAAATCCAATTGTCTTGGCGTAATTGTTCTGCAAAATGAGGGATGTTTTTTAAATTGGCTTCAAAACCATTTTTTGTAAAGTAAATGGGCAATGTTGGTGAAGCAGGCATGAAACCTTGAATTTTAATGGGCTCGGCACGTGTTGGAAATAAGGATTTTGCCAATGAATAATAGAGATAATTGGCAGGAAGTGCATTGAGGTAATTGCGAACATCCACCACGAGTTGTTGATTGATGGGCATGGGTTCGTGCATGTTATCCAAGGCTTTTCGTAATAAAACCATATTTTGCTGGGAAGAGTCTTTGGGATGTTGTGCCCAATAACGGTTAAACCAGGCAAGAATTTCTGATTTAGAACAGTGGCTCATATCACCCAGCATTAAATAAATTTTGAGTGCTTGATAGCGCTCAAAATGTGATTCGTGGGGATTAATTAAAATATGTTCAATCAATGCATATTGTTGGGGTAAGAAGTTGGTGCTTAAATGTTGTTGGGCATTGGATTGTAATTCTTTTTTTAGACTTGAAAGAGTTGGTTGGAGGATTTTATTGGGACGAATGCGTTCAATGGATGCTGAGGCTTTGGTTAAATGATACAAGGCTTCAGCAGTTTGGCTGGATTTTCCAGTTAGTGTTTCATAGGCTAAAAGTTCTTTGCTGACTTGGTCTAGTAATTGGGTGGTGGTGAAATGGTGGTAGGATAATCCAATCACACCAATCAATGCAGCGGTGCTTAATACTTGAATCAACATTTTTTGTGTGCGTGAAACGTCTGATATTGGGCATTTGGTGTGCTGTTGAAAGGCGTTCATGGCGCCTTCAATAAAGTACGCACGATAATTCATGGATTGGGGAAACGCATCTTGCACACTTAAAGCATATTCGTGTTGAATTTTTTTATTGATCCTATCCAAACTAATGCCACTTTGCAGGGCGCTGGTAAAATAGATGGCCTGGATATGAAATTGATGGGATGGTATGGTTTTAATCAAGCGTTGAATTGCCGGTCTTAGGGTTGCAATTTGTAAAGGAAATTCACGAATGTGGGTTCTTTTGATGCTTGAGCGTGCGGGATGAATTTTGTGAATAACTTGTTGTCCTAGGGTGTCTATGAATTTATCAAATTGAGTTGCGTTCATTTCATTGGGTGAGAAACCCAAGGGTCGTTTAATGTCATTGGTGTGCTCATGTTGAAAAAAATCACAAAATCCAGCGAGTGTATCAAGTTTGGTTAAAAAAATTGCAACATCCATGCGCTGATTTAAGCTACTGCCGAAGCGCTCGAGCAATAAAGCATGCGATCGGCATTGTTCTATGAAGGTATCGGGATTGGAAATAAATAAGTCATTGATGTCCACGCATAAAATAATACCACTGATTTTAACCTGGCGATGGCATTGATTAAATCGTTTCAACGTGTATTGTAATAAATGATTGCTCTGATTCAACCAAGATTCGCCAAGTTCGATAAAAACACCGTTTTCATTGTAATAAAGCCCTATTTCAGTGCTATGTTCGAGTGAAACGTGTTCCAGATTACTTTGACGCAATAAACTGGATTTACCTTGGCCGATTTTTCCGGTAACCAAATTTAACGCCAAGGGGTGTTGTCCGGCTTTGAGTTGTTTTAGGATTTTTTTTAATGCATGACATAAAGGGGTTAATGATTTATCCATGATGTTGCGTCTCAACATGGGTAAGAAGGGGTTGATTCATTAATGATTTTGCTTGATGCTCGATGATTAAATGGCTAATACAATAGAACAATAGCGGTATGCCAAGCGTGCAAGCAACAACATTAATGATTGTGGTGTTTCTTTTTGGGGCGTGTTGAGAGGCTTTTTTTTCATTGAATAAGAGATGCGTGTTGTTCACTCGATGTTGATGAATGATTTGGTATAATTCTTCAATTAAATTGTCTAAATTTTGTCGACCATCCGGAACGTGATGTTGGTGGCCTTCAAATCCTGTAATCAAGCAAAAATAGGCGAGTTCCAATAGGTCTAAATATTGATTGGCACGTTCTTTAATGAAATTGACCACATCAAAAAAACGGTGTTCAGGACCGATGGTGTCGATGGATGCTGGTGTTAGTGCTTTAAAGATGGGCGTTTTTCCTGTTAGTCTTAAATAATTTTTGCCTAATAATTCATCAATAGTGGTGGTTAGTAAAAAATTGGCAATGCGAACGAACTCTTCGATATAATTTTGGCTTTTAAGTCGACTGTGAAAAGCATGCAGTTCATGCTTGATGTTGTTTTGAATGATGTCAATGGGCGGAAGCGTTGGGCTGATGTTTAATCGTTCTAAAAGTGAAAATATAGGGCCGGATGCCGCCAATAGAGGATTGGTGTTTGAGGATAAAACAAATAATTTGGATCGAAAATATCCTTGGGGTACTTGATATTCTTGGGTCATTGCAAATTGCATGTGTTCCCTCTTAAACCTTTTTTAAGATGATACGTCATCTTGGCGTTGATGAGAAGATTGTGTTGCGGATATTCGTTAGGAGTTGGTAGAATTCGCAACGAGCTATTTATTTGAGGGGAACAAAGTGTCGATTAAATCCGATCGATGGATAGAGAAAATGTCTTTGGAACAAGGCATGATTGAGCCGTATGAAC
>CAISSD010000084.1 GCA_903887975.1 uncultured Legionellaceae bacterium
CCAAAACTTCTTCCAATTGATGGTTCCAAATGATGCGAATATTGCCTTCTTTGGCTTTTTTAAACAGCTGATCCTGAAGGATTTTTTCCGAGCGAAGGCTGTCACGACGATGAATCAGCGTCACGGTTTTGGCAATATTGGATAAATACAATGCCTCTTCCACCGCGGTATTACCACCACCAATCACGCACACTTCTTTTTGTCTGAAGAAAAAACCATCACACGTGGCACATGCAGAAACGCCACGTCCTTGATAGGTTTTTTCGGATTCCAAACCCAAATAACGCGCACTGGCGCCTGTTGCAATGATTAAAGCATCGCAGGTGTAGCGGGTGGTATCGCCTTTTAATACAAAAGGGCGCGTATTGAGATTGGCCTCAATGATGTGATCTTGGATGATGCTGGTTTCAAAGCGTTCAGCATGGAGGCGCATGCGCTCCATCAATGCTGGACCTTGAAGATGTTCAACATCACCTGGCCAATTGTCAACGTCGGTGGTGGTGGTTAATTGACCACCCATTTGCATACCAGCGATTAAGGCAGGCTTTAAGTTGGCACGTGCGGCGTAAATCGCTGCAGTATAGCCAGCAGGACCCGAACCAAGAATGATCAAACGATGGTGTTCTGTGTGCATGGTAAAGCCTTTTTTGCGACAAAAAGGAATTGTAAGTTAAGTGGTTGAACTTTTGAATGGTTTTTTGTAAAAAAAAGTCACTTGAAATGCGTTTAAAAATCAGTTAATTTGTTTTAAGGTTTGAGCCTGGTTTAAATGGACAATTAATTAAGGAAGAGTGTTGCATGAACCCTATAAAAAGAATTGGTTATGTTTTCTTAAGTTATGCGCTAGGCGCATTCATGTCCCAACCTTTAATGGCACTTCCAACAATCAACTGGCTTGACCTTGCCAAAAATATTGAATTATCCGGTGCTGGCGGTTGGAACTGGATGAATGTGGGTAATTCTTATTTTGTGATTTCTCCCTACGAAACCGATGCCAACTTCAACAACTCTGTGTCTCATGCCCCGATTTGGGAGCTTGGGGTTGGTTATTCGTTGCTTAAAGACCAACTTTCATCCCGAGATTATTTTAATGCACTGATGATTGGGCTTAATGTTTATCGCAACTCAGAAAGTGTGAATGGTCATGTTTGGCAATATGATTTGGCGCAATTCAACAATTACAGCGCGCATGTTCCCATCAACAACACGCGATTGATGATTGATGCCAAACCACAACTCATGACCTGGAAAATGTTTTCCCCTTATTTGGTTTTGGGTGTGGGGATTACGTGGAATACGGCGGCTTATTATGAGACGGTGATAGGCAGTGGAGTTGATCCTGCCAGTAGTTTTGGTTTAACCAACAAAACCACCGCTTTTGCGGCTTACGATTTGGGCGCTGGTCTTCGCATCGACATCACCGATCGCCTAACGGCAACGGCTGAGTATTTATATACTTATTTGGGTCATGCAGCTTCGTCTTCCACACCCAACAACACGATATCGCTACAAACGGCACCAACATTTAATATTTATGGACAAGCCGCATTGTTTGGATTGGCTTGGAAATTTTAATCGAATTATTTTATAGAAGGATTTCATGATGAAACGGATGTCAATGGTTGTTTTGTTTTTAATGAATTTATTGAGTGCCTCTTCGGCCATGGCCACACCCACGGTGTTTTTTTCATCCGTTCCGGTGATTCCTACCCTTCTTAATCCCGGTGATGACATTACAGTCATGTATACCATACAAAATAATGTTCCCAAAAGTTTTCCGATTGTGGTGAGTGGGATTACTGCGCCGATGAGTCGAGTGGCGGTAGAAAATGATTGTGGCAATCAATTACCGGTTGGGGTTGCCACGTGTAACATTGGGATTCGAATCAACCCAACCATTGATAATGCAGGAACCCAGATTAGCCAAGTATTGTCTGTGAATTATCAATCTCGAGTGCCCTTGACGAGCCCTATCGTTTATAGCGTCAGTAATTTTGCGCCATTGTCTGTAACAACGCCAAGTAATGAAGCAACAACCGTTGGTTACAATGCAACGTTTTCTGCAACGGCTTCTGGTGGAACCACGCCTTATACTTATCAATGGGAATTAAGTACTGGCGGTGGCGCGGCATTTAGTCCGATTACTGGGGCAAATAGCCCGACTTATACCGTAAATTCAGCACAAATCGACATGAGTGGTTATCAATATCGCTTGGTGGTGACGGATGCCGACAGCAATACGGTCACCAGTGGGGCTGCGACCTTGACGGTGAATGCGCTTCCTCAAACAACAGCGCCCAGTAATTTTGTCGTTGATGCTGGAAATACGGCATCGTTTTCAACGACGGCATCACTTGGTACACCACCTTATACCTACCAATGGCAAGTTAATCCCCACGGGGCTGCCTCGTTTACGAACGTGACTTCTGGAACAGGCGGAACTACGGCGACCTATACA
>CAISSD010000085.1 GCA_903887975.1 uncultured Legionellaceae bacterium
TAAGCTAAGTGATTTTTATCTGGATCTTGGACAATTTTGGCCAGCATATAGAAATTACTTATTTCGAGCGTATAGAAACAATAAATCAATTGATATAATGATCTCTTCTTTAAGATTGCCTCCTTCTATACAAACATTAGGAAGGCATGGAGTGTGTTCAGAAATGTTAACTATGTTTGGCCTCCATATCCTGATGAAAAATAAACAAACAGAATTGGTTTTCATGCCTAATAGAGATTGGGTTCATCGGTTAGAAGATGTTGTTGATAAAATAAAAGAGTGGTCTATCAAAATTCATTTGATTGCTCATGCAGAAATTGCTACGCCCCAAACACTATGGAGTTGTACTAAAGATTTTCCGAAACCAAGCCTATTTCTTGAGGTGATTGATTAGGCATATGCTACTATATTTAGTTAATTTTTATTAGGATTGTTTTATGAAAAAAGTTATTCTTACTGGTGATCGCCCAACAGGGAAACTTCATCTAGGCCATTACGTTGGGTCATTAGCAAATCGTGTAAGACTGCAAGATGAATATCAACAATATATTATGGTTGCTGATATTCAAGCACTTACGGATAACTTTGAAACACCAAATAAAATTATAGAGAACGTAAATGAAGTTGTTCTAGATTATCTTTCAGTGGGTATCGATCCTATTAAAAGCACTATTTTCATTCAATCACAAATCCCTGAGCTTGCTGAATTAACCATTTATTATATGAATCTAGTGACTGTAGGTCGATTAGAGAGAAATCCAACAGTAAAAACTGAAATTCAACAAAAAGGATATGATAACTCAATTCCGGCGGGATTTTTTTGTTATCCAGTCAGCCAGGCTGCAGATATCACAGCTTTTAAAGCAGAGGCGGTTCCTGTTGGAGAAGATCAAGTTCCCATGATAGAACAAACTAACGAAATTGTAAGAAAATTTAATAGAATTTATAATACAGATTGCCTCAAAGAGGCTAAGGCGATTTTAAGTAATAACTCACGATTAGTGGGAATTGATGGCCAGTCTAAGGCAAGTAAATCATTAGGTAACACAATTTATTTGTCAGATTCGGCGGAAGAAATCAAACGTAAGGTTTTTTTAATGTATACGGATTCTGGTCATCTGCGAATTACAGATCCTGGCAAAGTGGAAGGCAATGTTGTCTTTACCTACCTTGATGCTTTTCATAAAGATCAGGAAGAAATTGAGTCTCTGAAAAGCCAATATCGAAAAGGCGGTTTAGGTGATTCAGTTATTAAAAATTTATTAACACATACCCTGCAAACAATGCTTGAACCCATTCGAGATAAAAGAAATAGCCTTAAGTCAGGAGATATCATTGATATTTTAATCGCAGGAACAAAGATTGCGAGAGAGGTTGCTAAAAATACACTTGAGGAGGTTCGACAATCCATCGGATTTCGATATTTCCGATAACGATTCATTTCGTTGTTAATGGTTTAATAGGTGCAAGACAATAACAAATCGTCTTAATCATTGATGATTTTATGGTATCCACGATACCCAGGTTCCTTTCCCATATGTACTCATCACCATTAAAAATTTTTTACAATTATCGACATAATTAAGGCTATTTAAAATGAATAATAGAGTATACGAATTAGGAGAATATATTCCAATGGAGATTGTTCCCCAAAGTATGTACGCGGTAACTCTGCGACCGGATAGGTATGGTGAACCAATGACTGCTATGCAAATTGAGACGGTAAAGGTTCCTTCAGATTTAAGTGATTACGAAGTATTGGTATATGTTATGGCAGCAGGAGTTAATTATAATGCTGTTTGGGCAGGCCGATCTCAGCCTTTAGATGTTCTCAAAAATAGTCAACATTTGGATAATGATCCCCGAGAGCACAAATAAAAGAAATTACTAAGCTTTATCTGGGTTTGGATTTGCATGATGTAGTATTGTTAAATGAAAATACCATTCTCTTGACTGCCAGCAATAAAGTACAAAGATTGAAATGTAAAGAGCATTATTTCTTCCATTGTAATTCATCTGAAGTTGCACAGAAGTGAACCCATGAGAGAGACAGCAATCTCTTGCTATTTAGATAGTGTCCAATTATTGGAGCAATGAATCAAATGGGTGAATATTTTAAGTTAAACCTTTTCGTATCTTTTCACATCAATTCAAATCAGTTATCATACTCCACGTTGGGTAAGATTCGAGTCCATGTTATTTATATTTAAAATAATCATAAGGTTACGTCAAGGTTCGATCCCGGACCCGGACCTGGGCACGTTTTGTTCAGTGAAAAATCGAGCATTGAAGGCTTTTAGCATGACAACTTCCATCCCACAAAGCAATCTCAAACTCGATGGATTGAACCCATGCTTTCATGATGCGATTGAAATACAAAGCCTTGATTTCCGGGGTACCCACATCGTTGAAGACATCAATCATGTATTGGGTGGACGTTTGAAACGTTGGGCTAGAATACGATTCAATCCATAATCGATAGGGATTATCCGGCGCTATTTTTTTTTGCTGCATGTGTTGGCCCAATACATTATAGAGGTAAAAACAAGGAATGAGGCTTGCTAGAGCAACAGGAATGGGTTCCATGGTTGCATGATGCTCCTGATGGCGTAGGTAATGAACCACATCATTATCTAGGGCTTGATGAGGAACATGTATGTTTGAGAAAAATTTAAAATCATGATTGATGATTCGATATTTATCATAAAGCTTGGCTTCAGTATTGAGGATGTCAGAAGCCACTTGCATCAACATTAATCGATGTTGTGGATGTGCCATGCGTTTTGATAAATGCACTAAGTTTTTTGAAAATTGATTGAGGTAGGGTTTGTCTTTTTCTAAAAAAGTATAGAAATCATGAATGGGGAGTGTGCCATCATAAAGTGCTTGATTGAAGGGATGATGAACAATACGTGCTTTGTATTGATGGACAATGGGCTCTAAAGTTTTAAATAGCATGATGTTTTTCCACACTCCTTTCGCAGGCATTATCCTGAGCAAGTTATAAGGGTTTTTCTCAGCTTTGAAATCAAGCACCCCTGGTGATGGCGTGTATGTTAGGCAAAGAGATGCGCTATGTCAATCAAACATCAGTTTGATCACAGATCATTTGTTGGCTAACATTACATATATATTTAAAACATGAGGGTCTTTTTGTGCGCAGTTTTGTTGAGGTAACCACTGAAGATGTGAGACAGTATCCATTGGTGATGCAATCGCCCAAAAACATGACGCTGACCCTGGGTGATTTACACGGCCATTCGATGAAGCTTGTTTATTTACTGATTCGTTTGGGGATTATGAACATCAGTGAAAAAGCGTATCAAGATTTATGGCGAATTTATGAAACGCCCTGTGCTGAATTGACCATGAACGATCTCGGCCAATTTGAAACCATTTTAAAACATGCAGATATCGAGCAACCAGGACTTTTAATTTTGATTGGGGATGAATTGGCCGATCGAGGTCATAATGATTTTTTTACCTTGTTGATATTGGCCCGATTACACGAAGAAAAAGTCTGTTATAGGATCATGATGTCTAATCACGGTGCTATTGCATTAACGTGTTTAGAGTTAAATTTTGTTAAACTTTTTGTATCAATCGATCAGCAGATGTCTTTGCTTAATTTATTTGATTTAATCCAAAGATTACCAGAGTTACAAGAGAAAATTTCAAGTTGGATTGATGGGGCTTACATCGAGCATTTGGCGGTTTTAGGGTATTCAATAACGCCACAAGGATTTTTTATCTATAGCCATGCCCCCATCGATATGGCAACGTTAGGCGGCTTGAGTCTGTTTTTTGAAGTGCCAGATTCAGCATTACGTGGTATTGAGCGGATTATCCATGATATTGATGCCATCAATATGAAAGCCACGGAATGGATTAAAAATAAAGAATTTTATAGCAAAATGCTTCATCCATCGTATCAAGTACCTTATTCAGAGCAACGTTTTAACAAGCAACAAACCCACCCTTTTTATGATTTACTTTGGAATCGCTATCCTGTAAGACCTGTACATGCATTTTCTAAATTAATTTATGTCGTTCATGGACATGTTGGTGAAGGCATTGATTATGGTCCATGCTACATTAATACGGACAGTCACTGGTGTAAATCCCCTACAGATGAAGTGGGAGAATGTCGATTGTGTTGTGTACCAACCACCAAGAAGGATATGACGCATCGATTTTATCAAGAGGCTTCTGCTTCAACGAACATGAATCGTGTATCACCAGATAATGTGTCCGTCGATTTAGAAGAAGAACAAGCCATCAAGAGACCACGACCATAAAATTTATTTCATGGCGCTGCCTGTTTTTGACGATCCGGGAACGTTTTGATGCGTTATCCATTGAATTTCAATGCGTCGGTTCATGGCACTCCCGCGAATCCAATGATTGTCTGCAATCGCATGACGATCGCCAAAACCCACGGCATGTAAATCTTTGGCAGCAGCAATATTATTGGCCCAAAGAAAAGTCAACATGGTTTCTGCCATATCTTCTGATCGCTGTTGTTTGTGTTGTGTTGAGCCAACATTATCAGTAAATCCAGCAACATAAAAAGTACTGTAGGGAAAAAATTTAAGAAATCGAACAATGGTATTGAGACCTTCGTAACATCGATTGTTTAATTTACTGCTATTTTGAAGATAATAGTGATCCGTTGGAATGATTAATATTTTGGTGTCACCATATTGCACAAATTGAATGTCATTTTTGATGAGCTCAGCCAGTGTTGCACGATAACCATTATGATAAATACTATTGATTAAACCAACGGTACCACCAACCGCAACCCCCACAACCGTCGTCCCCGTTGCGGCACCGACAGCGGCGCCCACACCCAAACCTTGAATAATTTTTTTTGAAGCGGGTGGGTTTTTGCGAAACTGATTGTACGGTGGATGAAAGCAGCCTGTTAAAAACAGGGCTGCCATGATGAATACCCATCGTTGTTTTAAACGTTTAATCATCAACATCCTTGGCTTTTGAGTCTTATTACTTTATATCATGACTCATTTCACCAAGGGATTCAATGATTGCTTGCCACAGCCAATCCTTTTAAAACATTGAGTGCCGCGTAGAGTTGGTAATCTTCATTGGCTAAATTAGTATCGGTTACCGATGTTTTGGTATCAGCAATTTTGGTGGGTTGGATATTGCCATTTTGCAGATGCCCACTTAATTCAGCTTCACTAAATCCTGACAGGGGATTGGATTCATTGTTTTTTGCAACTTTATATTCTTCGATAACAATGTCAGGCGTTATCCCTTCGGCTTGAATCGATTTTCCCGATGGGGTGAAATACAATGCTGTGGTTAATTTAATGCCATGTGTGTTGTCAAGTGGCAACACGGTTTGTACGGATCCTTTACCAAAGCTTCGATTGCCCAAAATAATGGCGCGATGATTGTCTTTAAGAGCACCCGCAACAATTTCAGAAGCCGAAGCTGAGCCATTATTGATGAGCACCACCATTGGGGCGTTATTTAAAATATCACCAGGATTGGCGTACGCGGTAAATTTAGAACCAGGAAGACGACCTTCCGTGTAAACAATGATTTCATTTTTATTTTTATCACTGGACAAAAAGGCATCAGAAACTTGAATAGCTGA
>CAISSD010000086.1 GCA_903887975.1 uncultured Legionellaceae bacterium
ACAATGATGGTTCGTTGGTCTAAATTAGGCACCATCATTCATTAAATGAGAACATCATCATGCATTTAAAATTAAAACGACTGTATAAAAACATCAATCATACGTTTATAAACCAAGATTACCTTCAACAAGCCCTGACGCATCGAAGTCAGGGTCCCAAAAACAACGAGCGACTGGAGTTTTTGGGTGATGCGCTTTTGAGTGCAGCGATGGCACATATCTTGTATCTGCGTTTTCCCAATCGAACAGAAGGTGAATTGAGTCGATTGCGCGCGTATTTGGTGCGCGGTGATATGTTGTCGCAAATTGCTATGGAATTGTCTTTGGGGGATTATTTGATTTTAGGCCAGGGTGAGCTTAAAAATGGTGGATTTAACCGCGGCTCAACCCTTGCCGATGCACTTGAAGCACTTTTTGCCGCCATATTTCTTGATACCGACTTTGAAACGGTTCAACGAAGTATTTTGCAGGTGTTTCAATCAAAATTGGATGATCCCAACTTATTTGACTACATTACCGATCCAAAAACCAAACTTCAAGAGCGCTTACAAGCACAAAAACACCCGCTACCAACTTATGTGTTGGTCAACACCACTGGTGAAGAACATCATCAAACTTTTGAGGTATCGTGTGAAGTGGCGCGTTTAAATCTTAAAACCACAGGATGTGGTGAAACACGCCGCAAAGCAGAGCAAGAAGCCGCACGGCAATTTTTAGATCAATGGGCAATGCTTGGTTGAAGCCAAGTTAGGCTGTTATTATTTTACGTCATCTAATTTTCACAATGACCCCAAAGCTGAGGCTTCTCTTTTCAAGCTTTTTAATGTTAAATTTTTACCAGACTCCATGCGTTGATAACTTTGATAAGATACACCCATCACGCTTGCAACATCAGCCATAGTGCGATGGTTCTGTGTTCTCATTGAGCTACACATGTATAGGTGCAGACACCATTATCATTAATGAGTTGGCATGTCCCAGTTTGAGTGTCGCTGTACCCGCACAGCGCATTTAAATTTACAGCATTGCATTGACTAGTATTGACATAAGATGTACAGCTACTTGCAATGGATACTTCTGAAAAAAAAATCAAAAAAAATGCAGTCAATAAAATTATCGGCATACGTTTAAAAGTGAATTGAACCACTGTTTTATTTGCGGAATAATTGTCCATAAAATAATCCTCCAAGGTTGTTTATGTTTCACTTCTAAACAAAGTGTAGGATAACATCAAGTTGATGTCAAATCTGGTGTATGACCAAAATATCATCAGGCGGCCTTCCTATTCAATTTTCCAACAACCTAATCTAGAAGGTATGCTTGCAACAATATTGAGCTCACTCGAAAACCGTGCCGCCTGATAACACCCTCATCCGCCCTGTCGGGCACCTTCTCCCCAAGAGGAGAAGAGAAAATCAACTATTTAAATGGGACAGCCGTGTTGTTTTTATCGATTGTTCTTGATTAATCCATTGAACCCATATAAATTTAATAGATGAATCAAAAATAAAAGGACTTAAAATGAAAAAAACATCAACCCTACTCCGTATTTTATTGGTTTTGGCTTCTTGCTCTTTTTTTACAACAACGGGATGGGCGATATGTACGATTGGTGAGTCTTGCTCTGGCTGTAGTGAAAGCTGTCCTAAAAACCAACATTATAGTGGTTGCAAATGTACAACCAATATTTCAGGCTCCAACTTAGGAACCTGTGAAACGCAATGTGATAATAATCCAGCTTGCAGTCAAACCACCTGTGGTTGTCAAAAAACAGACAACACCAATGGTGAAAAAGTATGTAGCTCTAATAATGAATCAACGTGTAGTTATGGCACCAAAAGTGATGGGGACTCAAAATATGAGACATGCCGAAACTGGTGTCAG
>CAISSD010000087.1 GCA_903887975.1 uncultured Legionellaceae bacterium
AAAAATCAATTGTATTCAACGAACATCCCAATTTATAATATTTTTGGATGCATTTTTGGAGAAAGGAACCATCACCATGCTCCACCATCTTCTGCGTCCAACACGCATTTGTGCGCTGTGTCACCAAAGCCACCACGTAAAAAAACCAATCTGCGATGATTGTGATGCCTTGCTCGTCCCCATGCAAGATTATTGCATGCATTGCGCCGAATGCTTAACAAGCAGTGAAAGCCCCATCTGCGGGCGTTGCATTAAGAAAAAGCCCATGATTGATAACATCTGTGCGGCCTTTGCCTATCAAGAACCCCTGCGCCAACTCTTGCATCGTTATAAGTACCAAGAAAGCCTGTTTTTAACCGCCTTCATCGGTGATGCCATAACCCAACGCATCACCCCAGAACTTCGTCAAACGCAATGCCTTATCCCCATCCCCATGCATCGAAAACGCATTCAAGAACGTGGGTTTAATCAAGCCGCTGAAATGTGTACTTATTTATCTAAACAATTAAACATCCCCAAAAACATCAACGCTTGCAGTAAAATGGTCAACACCAAGCCCCAAGCAAGCCTCAAAGCCTCTGATCGCGCCACCAACTTAAAAGACGTGTTTAAAGCCCAAGCCTTAACATACCATCACATCACATTGATTGATGATTTATACACCACAGGACACACCGCCAATGCTTTAGCGGGTGTCTTCAAAAAGCAGGGGATCGCGCGTGTTGATCTATGGTGCTTTGCCAGAGCGTAAAACCAACGCTACGCTTCTTTTTCTTTAATAAACGGCAACAACAACAACGAACTGGCAATGATGATGGGCATGCACATCAACGCATATTGATAATCAAGAAGCGCATAAACCCGAACATTGGCGTCCATGCGACCATCCCAAATCAAATCCAACACCCATCCAATTAAGGGTTGCCCCAATGCGCCACCAACCATATTGGCCGTATTCATAAAACCAAGAGCGGCACCTGTGTGTTGCTTGGTGTGTAAATCATGAATCAAACTAAACGATGGTAAAAATAATGCCGAAAAAAATCCGAAAGAAAACATCAATAGCGACAAACCTGTTAAAGAAAAAATAGGCACATACAGCAACAATAGACTCACCACCAAACAACCCGCCGAACTAAGCCATAGATTTTTTTTACACCCACCAAACCAATCCACCAAGATACCCGAGCATGGTGCACCAACCATCCAGCCAAAAAACAACAACGACACAATGCCTGCAGCAGTGGGTCTATCCAATAAATACGCCTTCATCAAAAAAGGCACACCCCAAAGCCCGCCAAAAATCGATGTGGATGCAAACATTGCCCCACCATAAATAGCCAAAATCCAACTTTGTCGGCACGACAAGACCACCATCAATCCTTTCAATACCGGTTGATGTTCTGAATGTTGTTCAATTTTTTTAGCCGTTGTGATGGGTTCATTGCGAACAATTGCAAAAATCAACAAAGCCAAAACACCACCAATGGCAGCCAAAACAAATAAAGTATGTCGCCAACCAACCGATTCGACCAAAAAGGCCAAGGGTTGCTCCCCCAACATACTGCCAAACATGCCCATGGTGACCAGTAGTCCCACCAAAAATGAAAATCGTCGAACATCAAACCAGGTGGATGCAATTTTCATGGAACAAACCGCCGCAAAGGCTGATCCAAACCCAATCAATAATCGACCAAAAGCCGCAATCACAAGATGATCTGCAACCCCAAACAGGACACATCCAACAGCACAAGCAATACACGCTGCGGTTAATAAATAACGTGCATCAAAATGATCCGCCAACACACCAACGGGTATTTGCATACCAGCGTATGCATAAAAGAAAAAGGCAATTAATCCACCCAGGGTCGCGCTGTTGATGGCAAAAGCACTCATCAAATCAGGAACCATCACCCCAGGTGAGACCTGAATAACATTTTCATACAAATAAAAACAAGCGGTCAAAAACCAAACCGCCCAAGGCAATACGTTCTGAGAAAAAGAAGACTGTTGTTGCATTGCGTACATCCCATAAAAAAAAGCCATCATAGCTAATAACAAAGCTAAAATCAAAGATCAAGATTTTTTTGTTCAAAATGCCCTATTCGTCCTATACTGTATACAATAACCATTAAATCCTTTGAGGGATCATGACTAAATTTTGCCAATTCATGTGTTTGTCTTTTTTATTCAGCATCCACCTGGCTTACGCGGGCTGTGGTAAACCCAAAGAGTATGTGGGTTGTTGTGCACAGATGGGAGGCATATCCTATTGTGACAATTCAGGACGTTTTGTCTGTAACAATGGCCGATTTTCCGCTTGCTATTGCAACCGACATGCTGTGATGGACATGCAACAATTTGAAGGCTGCTGCCTCTGGCAAGGTGGGGTCCTGGTGGTTGATCCTATGGGCTTGGTGATTTGTGCCAATGGCAGTGTTTCTGAATGGTGTAGTCAACAACCACAGCATAAACCTTATTCTGCTTTGGAATAGGGCTTCGTTGATAAAAGATTTCCAGCATTCGACGAGACATATTGCCTATTCTAACAGAATACACGCCACACCAAATCAATAAAACCCTCGTTTTTGAACATTCAATCAACTACAATATGAAATATCAAAATCACATGTTGAATTTTCACAATCAGGCTCAATGAACCCCATGGCCCCAACCCCCCTTGAGATTTTAAAAACACATTATGGATACGATGCTTTTCGT
>CAISSD010000088.1 GCA_903887975.1 uncultured Legionellaceae bacterium
AAGTGCCATGATGGCTTCGGGGCATTCTTGAATTTCATCGAAAAACACTAAAGTCTGTTCGGGTTTTATGGGGATATTAAAAAACACTTCTAACGTTTCAATGATTTTATGGGGATCTAAATCTTTAAAAACAACTTTGAGTTGCGGTAATAGTTCAAAATTCAAAACCACCAAGTGCTCAAAATACTGCTTTCCGAATTGTTCAATCAGAAACGATTTACCAATTTGGCGTGCTCCACGCACAATCAAGGGCAAATGCGTTTTTTGGGTTTTCCAATGGATTAAATCTTCTGTAATAAAGAGTTTCATCAATCTATGCCTTAAAATAATCAGATTATGAATATAAATCAAGGTTTATTGCTCGAGTTTAGCCATTTTCCCTAATTCGTTCTTCGGAAGGAGCGTGCATAGCACGCGTCTCGAAGGGTTTGAGCGTTTTTTCTTGTTTGGTCCTCGAGGCACTAGGAATATTCCATGTGATGGATGTTATTTGATTGCCTTCATCTTAAGTCTAAGACAAAATGATGGTTTGAATGAAATTTTTTTAGGAATACAATCCATCATGAATCAAGTGATGATTATTGCAGCAGGGGATATTGGTAGCGCTTTGGCCAATCAGTGGTTTACGAATCATCATGTGACGGTGGTGTCTCGAACCAAGCCAATGTGCCAATACCACGAGTATATTCCTTTAGATATTGACGATCCCACATGTCTTGAGGCCATTGCAAATGCTGTGGTTGCGAAAAAGATCGATTGTGTGGTTAATACCATGGGTGTGTTGCATCGCGAGCACCACACTCCTGAAAAAACCCTGGCCAATCTTGATGACGCTTGGTTTATGGAAAATATGCGCGTCAATTGTCTTTTTACGCTCAAACTGTTGAGTCGGCTAACCGCTGTTTTGCCCAAAGACAGTAGCCTTCGGTTTATTGCTTTTTCAGCACGCGTGGGGAGCATTAGCGATAATCAATGGGGTGGTTGGGTGAGTTATAGAACCTCAAAAGCAGCGCTTAATATGGTCATCAAAACCACCGCCATTGAGTGGGCAAGACGTTTTCCCAATGCGGTGGTGATTGGTTATCATCCTGGAACAGTGGATACACGTTTGTCCAAGCCTTTTTCAAGTCATGCACCGGAGTTGTTTAGTCCTGCCAAGGCGGCACTTGATTTGAATGCATTGATAGCGCATTTGACGCCGAGTATGAGTGGCAATGTGTATGATTGGGCACAAAATAGGGTGCCATTTTAAGAGCGATTGTGATGGTGAAACCATTCGGCAAAACCGTCATCTTCTAAAGCATACGCGCCTCGACCCAATTGCCAAATAAAACCGCGATCACGCAATGTTTGTATGGCGGCTTGTATGGTTGCTGTTGCCAATTTAGGTTGTTTGCTTTTTTGTTGGTAAAAACTCAGTGATTCCTCAGAAAAAGGGGACCATGCATGACCTTTTTCGATGAGTAACTCTAAAACGACACGTTGAATGGTGGTCAATGCATTGAAATCATGTTCAAATTCATCCCAGATTCGATTTTTCCAAATCAACGCATCGTGCTCCAAAAGCGCTGTAAAATGACGGGCTTCACCACTTAGTGCAATGCGACCTGCGAGTTGGCGTAAAATTTCGGGTTTATGCCCAATCAATTGAAACGCTTTCCACATACTGTCTTTGGTAAATTGATTGTTTGGGGCTAAATTTTTATTGACCCATAGGGTGAAGGCATCGGTATAATCTTTGCCCAACAAAGGAAATGCGGTGATGTCGGAGCCAAAAAATGGTTGATCTTTTTTTAAAATCAAATGAGCTAATTTATCACGGTTAGAACCGGTAAAGACGAGCATCAAAGCAGCATCACCAGGGGCATTAAGTTGATCGCGTGCTGATTTGACCGAGAACATGGCGTTTAAGCCATCATTGGATGCCAGGGCGTGCTGGGCTTCATCAATGATTAAAACAATTGGTTTTTTGGTGAGTTGTTTCAAAAGAGCGAGTGCACTGGTGAGGGTCATGGGATGCACGTGCGTTTGCTCTGACAAATCAAATGCAATGGTTCCCAGGATGTTGATTTTATCAATGTTGATGGCTTGCACCAACTTGGCGAGTTTACCTTGATGGAGCAGCAATTTGGCTTTAATGGCCTCGGCAATGAGATGCGCTGGGTTTTCATTTTTATTCGCCCATAAATCGACATACACGGTTTCCCAATGGCGTTTGTGGGCTTCTGGGATGAGTTCGTGTTGTAAAAACGTGCTTTTTCCAACACGCCTTGGCCCGGCCAGGAAAAGTCCGGAGCGTGCGTTGGCGATGCCTTTGCCTTCAAGACTGTCGCAGTAGGCAACGGCCAGTTGTGGGCGCTGAAAATCGAAATGATTCATGAGGGTTA
>CAISSD010000089.1 GCA_903887975.1 uncultured Legionellaceae bacterium
CGAAGGATATAGGGTACTCAGGGCGAACGGATTAAGTAAAAATGGCTAAAGTCGAGATCAGCGCATTGTTTTCATAAAATTTCAGCATAAAGGCATAAATACTCAATATCAATTGATCGTCCATACTGAACGCTTTATCAATATAGGCTTGCAGTGGCAAATCAGTAAATACATTCTTAAAACATCCCTTGGCAAAATAATCCCGACATTTTTGCATGGTGCTCGGCACTACAGCACCTGCTTTGGTGTCAAAATTCATTCCTACCCTATGTTTTAACAAGTAATCACGCATGCTACAACGCATCAAGCCTTGTTTGTATTTCTGTACATCAGGCAATAAAAAACAATACTCCACCAATGGCGGATAGAGCAGTGGATAAATATAGCGAAGTCCCATTGAGCGGCTCATCAACGCTGCATATTCCAATCGCATGCGCATCTCATGACACAAATCTCCTTGTAACACTCGATATTGGTAATCCCTAATGTTGCTGGCAAAAGAAGATGGGAAAATGAGTGAGACCCCATCATCCCCACCAAAACCAGACAATACATATTGATGATTCTCATCAAGTATCGCTTGATAAAGATTATACGACAACACCGAGTTCAGATTCGGTGGCGCACCCGCACACACCATGGCAGCATATTTAAAAACTTCTAGGGGCTCAAAATCTGTGGCATCAACCGAAACATGATGATTAGACCATTGATATTGATGCAAAATGGCTTGAACATTACGATCTTCCATCGTCGTTTTGCGATAGGGTGGCGGCACATGGGTGAACAATTTTGGGATCAATTGAGCTTGACGGCAAGCCACAAAAACCACCGTTGAATCCATCCCGCCGCTAAACTCAGCCGCCAAATCATTGGCTTTTGACGTAGTGACTTCAATGGCTTCTTGCAACAACCATTCAAAATGCGCCAAATAATCACGCTCGTCTTGATAAAAAATATCAGGTGCATGCACATCGAGCTGCCAAAATGGCGTTTCATGTTTGCTTGAAGCAAGCACCTGCAAATAATGCCCAGGCGTCACCCGAAAAACACCTTCATAGTACGTTTCTGACTGATAAGGCGGATCATCAGTTGGATCATCAGCAGGTATGCGCATAAAACAATCGCGAATCAAATGTTTGGTCCAACGAGGTTTTGTGGATAGATGCTTTAAAACATCATGGAGGGTTGAACCAAAAATAAATCGACCTGATTCTTCTGCATAATAAAAAGTCTCTTGACCAAAATGATCCCGTGCAGCCAAAATAGTATGATGATGTTTATGAACACGAAGCCAAGCAAACGGGTGATACACCTTCGAACAAGATTGTCCCGGGGGAACCCGCTCACCAACACCATAATAAATCGTATCTAGCTCATCAATCTGTTGCCAGCCACTGGCATTAACCACCATCATGCTTTAAATAATCCAAAAAACCCTGCAAAGCTGCTTCAACGCTTAAAATACGCACAGCTTGTCTGTCACCAGAAAATAAATACCGACGCGCCAATCCGTTGTTTTTTCCGCCTTGCCAAGCAATCCAAACCGTACCGACTGGTTTATCCACAGAACCACCACCTGGACCAGCAATACCACTAATGGCCACAGAAAAATCAGCAGGACTTGCGTTTAAAGCGCCTTTAGCCATATGCATCACCACCGCTTCACTGACAGCACCTTCGACCTTGATTATTTCTAAAGGCACACCCAGCATCTCATGTTTGGCAGCATTAGAATACGTCACAAAACCCCGCTCAAACCAATGTGAACTTCCCGCCAAATCGGTCATATACGATGCCAACATCCCACCAGTACACGATTCTGCGACGGAACAACATTGCTGATGACCCACCAAAATTTCAGCTATATTCTGAACGAGTTTATTGATATGCATCATTAATCCATTGTTTTTCGATAACGTTTATACCCAATCCACATCACGACCGTCATAAACCCAATAATGGGTAATAACTCTTGCCACACATCATAAAAACCACTACCTTTAAGCAAAATACCCCGCACAATCATCAAAAAATGGGTGAGAGGCAACATGCCACCCAAGTATTGAGCCCATATCGGCATACCGCGAAAAGGAAACATAAAACCCGACAATAGTATCGATGGCAAAAAGAAAAACATCGCACTTTGCATGGCTTGCAGTTGATTGCTGGCAATCGTTGAAAACGTTAAACCCACAGCCAAATTGGCCGCGATAAACGGCAAACACAATAACAGCAGCAACAAAACACTTCCTTGCATCGGCACATGAAACACAAATTTAGCCACAAACAAAATCAATAAAACTTGAACATACCCCACCATCACATAAGGTATGATTTTGCCAATCATGACCTCCAATGGCTTTAATGGCGTTGCCAATAAATTTTCCATGGTGCCACGCTCGTATTCACGAGTAATGGCAAGCGCGGTAATGATGACCATCGTCATGGTTAACACCACACCCAAAAGACCAGGGACAATATTATAGGCGGTGATGGCCAAGGGATTATAAATAGGATGAATCACGGCCTGATATGGCGGGTCGCTGGCATTAAGGCTTTTTAATGGCCCTCTTAAATCTTCGATCAACGCCAAATAGGACAAATCATTAAACACCGAGACAGCACGACTGGTTGCGGCAGGATCGGTGGCATCGGCTTGAAGCAAAAGCTGGGGCTTTAAACCTTTAATCACATCATGGGTAAATGAAGGTGGAAAATGAACCACAAATTGGACTTTGCCACGTTTTAATAATTGATGCGCTTCTTGTGTTGAAACCCCGGGGCTTATGAATTGGAAATAGGTTGAATGCTCAAGACTGCTTAAAATACGCCGGGTTACAACATCATGTTCGGCACCAACAATGGCAGTTGGTAAATTTTTAGGATTTAAATTAATGGCAAAACCAAATAGCGTCAACTGTATCAAAGGGATCCCAACCATCATGGCCAATGTTGCTTTATCACGACGCATTTGAATGAATTCCTTTTGCATCATGGCCAGCAAACGTCTTAACACCTCAAAACCGAATGGCCATTTCATTCAAAGGATCCCTTGGTTTGATTCACAAGACTAATGAATGCATCTTCCAACGTTGGCTTAATTCTTAGCCAATCGATGGCATGATGTTTTTGCAAAGTGGATAATCCCCGCTCAATAGTTTGAACATCAAAGCCACAAACATGGATGTGTCGACCAAACAATGCCGATTGGGTCACGCCTTTAATGGCTTTCACTTCTTGTAGTAAGGTTGTAGAAATGTCTCCTTGCAACTCCCAAGTGCTTAATTTGGTCGCATGAATCACATCATCAACCGTTCCTGTTAACAACAAATCACCATACGCCAAATAAGCCAAACGAGTGCAGCGCTCTGCTTCATCCATATAATGGGTTGACATTAATGTGGTTATTCCCTGCTCACTTAAAGCATGAATCTTATCCCAAAATTCACGTCTGGCAATGGGATCAATGCCCGCTGTGGGTTCATCCAAAAGCAATAAATCAGGCTCATGCAGTAAACAAGCCGCCAAAGCCACACGCTGTTTCCAACCACCAGAAAGTTGGCCTGTTAATTGCGTTCGCCGCTCGGTTAAACCCATATCGGCCAGTGCACGAGCCACCCGTGCTTTTTTATCATCCAATTGATAAACGCCTGCAATAAAGTTTAAATTTTCCTCAACACTTAAATCGGTATAAAAACTATATTTTTGCGTCATGTAACCCACTCTTTGTTTTATCAACGAAGACTGAGTCAAAATATCATAACCCAAACAAGTTCCGTAGCCTGAGTCGGGTGTTAAAAGACCACAAATCATGCGAATGGTGGTGGTTTTACCACTACCATTTGGGCCTAAAAATCCAAAAACTTCCCCACGTTTGACCTGCATTGATACCTTATTCACCACCAATCGACCATCAAATGATTTACATAAATCCTTGACATCAATTACCAAATTCTGACCCATGTTCAAAATTCCAAAGTCACAGTCACGGGCTCACCCGTTTTGGATTCACGGGGCTTCTCCACAATTGCTTGAATACGAAACACCAATGATGCATCATTTTCTCGACTAAACACCAAGGGTGGCGCATATTCAACAGTGGGTGAAATGTAACTAATGATTGCTGAAGCAGGTTTTTGGCAACCCTCGCATTGAAATTGTATTTTTTGATTCAAATGAAGATGTGGCAAATCCTCAACCGGTACAAAAAATTCAACCCTAATTTGATCAAAAGGCAACAAAGACAAGACAGGTTTTTGCTCGCCAGCAAATTCGCCCGGTAAAAAATAAGTATCAA
>CAISSD010000090.1 GCA_903887975.1 uncultured Legionellaceae bacterium
AACGCCACCATGACAAGGCTTGACCCGAATTTTAACATAAGGGTCAATGACTCGTTTAACGGTTACCCAAACTGATCCTAATGAACTACCTGCCATGCTCCGTCCGCCTTACGACACGCTGTGCCATATATTTCTTGAGATTTACCTCCTATAATGGCATGGGTTGTATACTCACGACAAGGCTCATCTTGACGATAATAGGTTTTGGTCGGTCGAACACTGTATTGATTGCCATTATCAGGATTTTTCCATGAAACTGTTTTACCAACAGGTGCTGTTTCTAGTGCTTGTTGCATCAATATTTTATCTTGTCTGTCCATGTATTGGCCTATTTTTCCACCCAAAAAAGCGCCAAGAACAGTACCACCGGCGATTGCTGCAACTTTTCCAGCGCCACCACCAATGGTGCTGCCCAACAGTCCACCGGCCACGCCACCCGCAACGGTTCCAACCATCTCATTATCCACAGGCGCGCAACTTGATAACAAAAGAACACTGGGCAATAAAACCATCATCATTTTTTTCATCAGAAACACCTTTTGCTAATTAAATCGAATCAAGTATATCCTTGAGATGCCTTCAAAACAACCTTATTAATCAACCTATGTGCATTCATTGGGTTCCCGGTGGGAATGCCAAAGAATTGCTCGTCTCATCTTGAGTCTGAGGCATACAAATATAAGAAGTTCCATTGTAAGCACGCTGGGTGGTACAGGTTAACCCTTCTTTACAAGTTGCAATGGAACAATCCCCGCCAACATCTTGTGGGGGAATTTCATATTGGGCATTCGCACGCCATGCCAGCCCCCACAGGAACAAAAACATCAGATACCATCGCATGATTCATCTCCTGGTTGTTTTTTGCAGTTGAGGTAAATTCAGGGACCAATTTTTTAAGTTCTTCAATAATTTTCCCATCATCTGCATCATGACATGCTTGATTCAATCGCTCAAACGAAAGCGCCAATTCATTCCAATCAATTTGACGGGTGCTTGCTTGAAGTAGTTTTTCATGTTTGGTTTGTGTTAATTGTTCCGAGGCATGAAATAACTCTTCAAACAACTTTTCTCCAGGTCTTAAACCAGTGTATTCAATATGAATGTCTTTACCCAAGGTTTTTCCTGCCAAACGGATCATTTGTTCGGCCAAATAACCAATTTTAATCGGTTCACCCATATCCAAAACCAAAATCTCACCACCCAAACCATTGGCCATGGCTTGTAAAATCAATTGACATGCTTCTGAAATGGTCATGAAATAACGCTCAATATCAGGATGCGTGACGGTTAACGGACCACCGTGTTCCAATTGCTCTTGAAACAACGGCACGACACTGCCAACCGATCCCAACACATTACCAAAACGCACTGTGATAAAATTGGTCTTAACACGCATGTTTAGGTTTTGACAATAAATCTCTGCAACACGCTTCGTGGTTCCCATGATGTTGGTAGGATTTACGGCTTTATCAGTAGAAATTAATATAAATTGTGACACTGCTGCATCAACACTTGCCAACGCAACCACACGCGTACCCAACACATTGTTTTTAACCACAACCCGAGCTTGATCTTCCAGCAAAGGTACATGTTTATAAGCTGCTGCATGAAAAACAATGTCGGGCCTAAACGTTTGAAAAACCGAACCTATCCCTATTTCATCAGTCACACACAACAGCGCTTTTTTTAAAATATTCTGAGGATATTTTTTTTGTAATTCTTGTTCAATACGATAAAGATTATATTCACTATGATCCAAGAGCAATAATTCAGCCGGATTTAATGCCATAATCTGACGACACAACTCGGAGCCAATCGACCCCCCTGCCCCGGTCACCAATACTTTTTTTTGGGCAATACATTCTGTGATTTTATCCCACTCCAATCGTACTTGATCACGCCCCAGTAGATCATCTAAATTAACTTTACGAAGCGCATTAACCTCCACCCGGCCCGATGCCAAAGCGTGTAAACTGGGTAATGTACGATAAGGAACCTTAGACAACATGCATTGATTCACAATGCGTCGCATTTGTAATGAGGTTGCCGATGGAATGGCAATAAAAATTAAATCAATGCGGTGCTGTGCAACAAGATAAGGCAATTCTTCTACATTTCCCAACAACGACACACCATGGACATCCAGACCTCGGGAACGAAAGTCATCATCCACCAGTCCTACTGGGATAAAAGCTCGAGTACGGTTGAGATCGCGAATAAGCCCTTCCCCTGCTTGCCCAGCACCAACAATCAACACACGTTGAGCCACTTCATTATGATCATGAGGATCGTGCTGTTTATCAGAAAAATAACGCATTAAAAATCGACCCGAGCACAATAGAGTAATTAAAATCAAGCAATAAAGTGGCAATATGGAGCGAGGAATATAATCCAGCAATGATGCAAAATAAAAAATAGGAACCACCAATATCATGGTGCTTAAAACCGATTTTACAATGCGATGAACATCATTAAGCGAAGAAAATCGCCACAACCCACGATAGACTTTAAAATAATAAAAAGATCCGACTTGTATCAAACACAAAATCATCAATGCCACACAGGATTCTGGTTTTCGTAATCCATGTGGAAATAAATCGATGTTAAAGCGTAATGCAAATGCCAAATACCAAGCCAATACAATCGACAACGAATCAAAAACAAGGACTGGAATTTTTAAAAAAAATTTATTGTCAAACATCATTCATCCATCCCCATAACCCAACCTGATGAGCTTATCTTACACCATTTTTATGACTTCCCAAAACAAAGACCTCGTATTGATAATCATATTGATGGAGTTTTCTTGAAAATATTTTTGCCACTTGATAATGTCTTTTAAATTCATGATGTTGCGATAAGCAAGCATCGGTTGGCGCATAAATCACTTTGTTTTTTTGTATCAATGAGGTCAAAATCACAACCTCTGGTTTTAAAGTTAAAACATGTTCGCACATCCAATCATAACGATGATTGGATTGTATTTGAGACATGAGTCGATCATTAAGACAATAAGAAT
>CAISSD010000091.1 GCA_903887975.1 uncultured Legionellaceae bacterium
AGCATCACAACCAAAGACATCAAGCCCCAGTGGGATGGTGTCAATTTAGAATTTGGCAAGACAATAAAGATGGATGATGATAAAAATATTCGCATTCATGCTGGTGTGCAATATGCCAACTTGGGCAGTGAGCTATGGGTCATCAATAGTGTGAGTACAAGAGATGGTGTTAATTTACTGCCTCCACAATCATTCTCAGGAAGCCCTTCTTATAATGGTTTTGGTCCTCGTTTTGGTAGTGATTTTTCTGTTAACAACTTCTTGCCTGTGCGCATTTATGCCAACTTGGCAGGTGCTATTCTGGCTGGAACCAGCCATCACAATAAGCAATTCAATTACCCAGAATATGGCACTGCAAACAGTGGTAACGGTGCAAACATGCATGTCGTGCCTGAATTAGACGCAAAATTAGGCGGAACGTATCAGTACCAAACGCCCAATGGCCAATTGGTTTTGGATGCCGGCTGGATGTTTGTCAATTATTGGAATGCTTTGGTTACCATTAGCCCAAGTGATTTAAGCACTGTCTTTACGACCAATATTGCATTTCAAGGTCCCTATGTTGGATTAAAGTGGATTGGCGGGTAAGCGATTTATATCCTATAGTTAATCCAATGGTGAATACACCTGTTATACAGAATAATATAAATTGGAGCCATACTCATGGAAAAACCCGATATCGCCCTAACCATTTCAAGCCCACGTCTTTTGTGTGCGGTTTATTTTGGTCTTTTATCGGTATTGTTCGCCGTGGTTTTTCACAATACCATGGAATGGTTTGGCTTGAAGCCTTTAATGCCGCTGGCGCATGCGGTTTTTTTAGGTGGTCTTATCACTTCATGTGTTGCAGCCCTCTATGGAAAAATCCTGCTTTTGGCCCCCAAACCATTTAAAGCCAACGTTTTTTGGCAGGCTTTTGGCATGAGCATGCTCGCTTTGCCGGTTTATTGTGTGGGTGTTTTAATTTCGTTGTACATCAACGAATCACCACTCATGCTAAATGCCAACCCAACCCATGCCATAAAACTTTTTTTGATCATATGGATGTATTATATCATGTTGTTTGGCTTTTTTTTGTCGTTCATCACAGGCTTTGCGGCCATTTATTTACGTGCTCATCTGGTCTATCATCTCATGAATTCCATTGACCAACGACGCGTATGAGTTTTTTGCAACAATGTTATGATCCCAAAGCGACATGGGTGACCCCCAACAATCGTCTTAGTCATCAAATCATCGATGATCTCTATCATCTGCACCCGCTTCAACGGATCCAGGAAAAACCCCGTTGCCTGCCTTATGCTGAATTCTTACGTCAATGTTACCATGAAGCCATCAACGCCTCGCCACAATCTACTCATCCAATCTTATTAAATACCCATCAACAACAGCACTTATGGCGCGAAATCATCAATAAAGATGTTCAAACTGAAGCCCCTCGTTCCTTGGTTCAAGAAATTGAAACCGCCTGGACACGTTGCATGCTTTGGAATATTCCTATTTTAAGTCCCGATTTTGCCATCAACCAACCCACCAAACAATTTCAGTCCTGGGTCAAACGTTTTTTAGTACGCTTAAAAGCGCTTGGTGCCATCACAACAGAGCAAATCATCCCTTTTTTAATAGAACATCAGCCAAAACTCAATCATCACAACATCATTTGGATTTGTTTTGATGACTTTACCCCTCAACAACGCCAACTTCAATCGCTGCTGTTATCACAAAGCATTCAGCAACAAACCATCGACCGACCAGAAAACCAAACACCCATGGAGCAATATCAAGCCCAAGATGAAAACGACGAAAAAGAGGCCATGTTCGCTTGGCTAAAACAGCAATTGACTGAACAAAAACAAAAAATTGCCATTGTTGTGCCGGATCTAAAAGCACAAAGCCATACCTTCATGAGACGCCTCAAACAACATCTATCTGAAGAATTGGTGAATCTCTCTTTGGGTCAAACGCTGAATCAACATCCACTGATTCAGCATGCTTTAAATTGGTTGTCATTGGATGTTAAGAACCTAAACCAAGAACAACGCCTTTTATTGCTACAATCACCTTATTTGATAGGCTCAAAAGCTGAATTGTTCACACGAGCTGATGTTGCACAAAATCCAATGTTGATGGACAAACCCTGGGAATCCCTATTCAAGACCACACCCATGTTGTTGAACGCACTAAAAAAACTACCCCATTATCCTGAAAAAGACAGCATTTTGGGTTGGATTGGCCATTTTAGAACCCGTTTGAGCGCCTTAGGTTTTCCAGGGGAATATCCTTTAGACTCCATCAAACATCAATGGTTACAAAGCCTTAATGCGTTATTTGATGCCTTGATGTCTTGTGCGCTCATCACCCCACAATGCACGCTTCAAAAAGCATTGACACTGTTAAAAAATCTCGCCCAAGACATTATTTTCCAACCACAAAAAGGCCACACGCCCATTCATGTCTTGGGCTTACTGGAAGCATCGGGATGCTCTTTTGACAGCATTTGGATTTGTGGCCTAACCCAACAA
>CAISSD010000092.1 GCA_903887975.1 uncultured Legionellaceae bacterium
AAAATTGTTTAATCTGTGTTTTGAGGCTTAAAACCCTCCGGGGTGTGCGAGCCTTCGCCAAAAAAGTATTTCTGCATTTCTTCATGCAAAAATTCACGCGCTTTGGGATCAATAAGACTTAAGCGATATTCATTGATGAGCATCGTTTGATGAGAAAGCCACATATTCCACGCTTTCTTGGAAATATGCTCATAAATGGCTTCGCCTAAATCACCTTGCACGGGTTTCGACTCTAAACCTTCGGCTTCTTGGTTTAATTTTTTACAAAAAACAACACGACTCATAAAATGACCAACCCTGTTTAGAAAAAGCCAACAATACGTTGCTCTTTAAGCGCCGTCAATAGGCTTTAATGCCTCTGTCGGTTGCACAGGTGCTTCGGGTACTTTGATGGCAGGTGCCGCATGCTCCAGAGCCTGTCCAAGACTGATGAAGGTATAACCATGGTCTTGATACATTTTAATGATGTCTCGCAAACAATAACTGTTGATTAAATTGGCATGAATCAACAAAATTTGCTTGTCTTCGCCTGATTTGGCCTGTTTTTCAGCTTTTAACGTTTGTTTCCAAATGTAGTTTAAATACCTCTGTTTGATGGCCGCCACATGTTGCTCTCGCACGCGCCATGAAATATGCAGTAACTCGGCGTTAAAGCGATAATCTTTACTGTCGATGGTGACTGGTGCAATAATGTAACCATTATTGGCCAAGTATTCTTGAACTTTGATTTTTTTCTCGCCCCGACCTTCCGCAAGATAGGGATAGCGAAAATATTTTTGCTCCGTCATCAGCGGCGCCAAAATTTGATCGGCATGTTGAATTTCGTCAATATAACGCTCTGCTGACATGGTGTTTAAATTGGCGTGACTGTAGGTATGATTACCAATAATAAATCCATGTTGATGAAATTGCTCCAACAATTCCCATTGACCAGGTTCAATCGAGTTGGCAATGACAAAACCGGTGGTGGGTACTTGATTGTCCACCAAAGCATCCATGATGTTCATGAATCGGTCGTGCTCACGTTTTAAATTACCCTCTTTGCCATTGGCTGATCCCACAAAAGGAAGATCGTCAATTGTGATGGCAATTTCATGATTTTGTGCAAAAATAGGGGTTAAACAGAACATCAATACGCCAGCAAAAGCCCATCGATTTTTCATGTTGTGCTCCAGTTTTTTTATTCTTATGAATTAAGCGTAGTATGCTTTTGGTATTTTTGCGTGATGGTATTGCATTTTTAGTACAAAAAGTTTTATATTGGTAATCATCGTGTTGTTTTTCACAGGGAGTTCGGATGCATACATCGTGGGTTCATTCTTATTTGATGGCGAATGTTTTTGGGTTGTATTTGCTGGTGATGGGTATGGTGTTGTTGATGCGTAAGGCTTCTATTCAAGCCATGGTGAATAGGCTTGATTCTGATAGCCCGGTGATTTTTTTTAATGCGTCATGGACATTGATGTTGGGTATATTTTTGGTGGATGTGCATCATGACTGGGTGCTAAAACCTTTGGTTGTTGTGACAGTCTTGTGTTGGATGATACTTTTTAAAGCTTTATTGTGGTTGGTGATGCCGCATAAAATGCTCGAAGTGTTGCAAAAAATCATTAATGGCAAAGCGTACTATGTCATGACGGTATTGATGTTGATGGTGGGGGGGTTGTTGTTGGTTCGCAGTGCTGCGTTGGTCATGCATGTGATGCACTTGGCTTAATCAGGAATAAACCATCGCCGATGGTTAGTAAACTTAAGTCAATCCGATGGTCTTGTTTTAGGTGATCGTTCAGCGCGCGAATGGCGCGAGTTTGTGCGGTGTTATCCGATGCATCAATAATTTTTCCTGACCAAAAAATATTGTCAATGGCAATAAAACCCGTTGGTTTGATGAGCTTTAGGGCAAACTCATAATAATTGAGATAATTGGTTTTGTCTGCATCAATAAAAATAAAATCAAACGAAGCGGCTTGTCCTTCATCCATGAGTGTTTGAAGTGTTTTTAATGCGGGTGACAACCGAAGCTCAATTCGATGCAAAAGCTTGGCTTTTTGCCAGAAATCAACCGCGGTTTTGGTCCATTCTGCGTTGTTGTCACACGTGATGATGTGTCCATCTTCGGGCAATACCAACGCCATGGCTAATGTGCTGTAGCCACGAAAAGTGCCGATTTCCAAAACTTTTTTCGCCTGAGTCAGCCGCAGTAACCATTGTATGAATTGCGCAACATCAGGGCTTATTTGCATCTCGGAAAGCATCCATGATGCAGTTGACTCTCGAAGTTCGCGCAATAAGGGGTGTTCACGAAGCGAAATATCCCATAAATAATGGTGTAATTGATGGGTGATATTCAGTGGCTTCATGAATGCACGAGATTTTTCGCTATTTCATTGGCAATCTCATGACAAGGTCGATTTTCAACTGCAGAGCGTTCAAAAATATGGTGCAGTGAGGTTTGAATGTTTTGTAATTGTTGGTGCATGAGTGTTGCGGATGTTTTTAAATATTTACTGGCCGCAAAAATTACCCCACCGGCATTGATGACATAATCAGGCGCAAACAAAATGCCTTTTTGATGCAATTGCTGTCCATGATGGCTTTTGGCCAATTGATTGTTGGCTGCACCCGCAATAATGCTGGTTTGCAGTTTGGGGATGGTGGTGTCGTTTAGTCCTGCACCCAAGGCACACGGTGCAAAAACATCACAAGGAATGTCATAAACTTTGTCCGTTGGCACCGAATGTGCACCATATTCATCGACCATATTGGCCACCAATTGCGGGTTGATGTCGGTAACGGTGAGTTTCGCACCACATTCATGCAACATTTTACAAAGAATTGAACCAACATGACCCAGGCCTTGAATCACAATGTGAATGCCTTCTAGACTTTGTTTTCCCAATTTAAATGCAACGGCGGCTTGAATGCCTAAAAACACACCCATGGCGGTTGATGGCGCTGGGTCACCATCTTCTTGTGAAAGGCTTGCAATATAAGGGGTGTGTTGTGCAATCACATCCATATCGGAAAGTTCAGTGCCACTATCCAGTGCGGTAATGTATCGGCCACCTATTTCTTGTACAAAAGAACCAAATTGGTGCATGAGTTCCGTGCGGTTAAAGGGTTCAGTGGGTTTGATGATGACCGCTTTGCCGCCGCCCAACGCAAGACCCGCAAGTGCTGATTTATAACTCATGCCCTGAGCCAGACGCATGGCATCTTGAATGGCTGATAACGTGTTGGGGTATTCAATGAAACGACACCCACCAAGAGCTGGGCCTCTTTTGGTGCTGTGTATGGCAATAATTGCCTTCATGCCCGTTTTGGGGCAGACTTTAAAATGTAAATCACCAAATTGTTGGTTCAGCGCTTCGTTTAAAAAATCATCGTTCATCATCATGCGGCTCGTTGAATAAAAAGAAGTGCCTTATGATACCGAATTTGTGAATAAATTACAGTAAATCATGCGCTGCTTTTTCATAAGTATTTTCAAAATTATCTTGAATCACAACCGCCTGATGCTGGCTGTCAACGGATTCTTCTTTAGTTGTATTCCCTGTTTTAAATTTCCAGCCCGAAGGTAGTGTTAAAAGTTGGCCCAAATGAGCCAGTTTGTCTTGATTCATTCCATGTGCTGCTTTGTATGATTGCATCACATAAACGCTCCCATTCGGGCTAATCAATTCATAAACGGGTTTACCTGCATCAAAGATAAAAACAGTGTCTCGTTGAACCACATGTTCTCGATAGAATAATTTCGCGGTGACCCAATCTTTAACCCCAAGATGTAAAACGCCTGCTTCACGAAGCGCCAATCCATTGATGGTTTCAACTTTATTGTTGATTAATTTAGCATGTTTAATCCCATCAATGGTCCAATAGCGAGGTCCATTTAAGATGGCGAATAAGACGTGCTTTTCATGTTTGACACTACTTTTTGAAATGTTACGCCAAATGTCTTCAGGACAGGTGTTTAAATTGAGGGTGTTGTAAACGTGTAAGGTATAAGGTGAGGTGGCCGTTAATATTTCGCAATAGCGCTCACCACGAAGATGAAGTCGCTCACCGGCATGAATGCTTGCGGAAAATAATAAACCAAGCGTGATGAGTAAGGTTTCTATTCCATAGATATGACGTTTCATGTTCTCGTTCCTTGATCATGTCATTAGAAATAACCTAGCATTATTCATGAAGATCATGCAAGCTTAAAGTTTAAAAACTGTTGATAAGGGCTCTGATGCGTTGGATTGTTATTTTTTTCTTGGGTTTCTGGATTCAGGGTGTTGAAGCCCGTGATTTGAGCGTATTAAAATTTTCCAAAAAAGAGTCGAATTTTATCGTTTCATTGCCTGCAAATCCAACGACAGGTTTTCAGTGGACCCTTAAGCAGTATGATAAAAAATTGTTTCATTTGTTAAAAGAAGATTATGTGGCATCCAAGCCAAAACTCATCGGCAGTGGGGGCGTGACGCGTTATGTTTTTGAGCTTTATGAAGGCAAGCATTATCCCAAAAGCACGATGATGACGTTTCAATATGCACGTTCTTGGGATAAGCGTTCGGCAAGCATCAAGCCAATGAAACTTTATTTTGAATGATGTGCCCGATAGCGTGCTAAAAATTGAGCGATCTTTTCAATGGCGATGGATAAATCATCACAACTTGGCAAAAACACCAAACGAAAATGATGATGGTCTGGACAATTAAAACCACTTCCTTGCACGATTAAAATTTTTTCTTCAAGAAGCAATTGATACGCAAATTCTTCATCATTGGCGATGGGGTACACTTTCGGGTCAAGACGAGGAAACAAATACAAGGCAGCTTTGGGTTTAACACAACTGACGCCTGGAATGGCACACAGTTGCTCATAAGCCAAGTCGCGCTGACGCAATAATTTCCCGTTGGGTTTGACCAGCTCGTCTATACTTTGATGTCCACCCAAAGCGGTTTGTATGGCAAATTGACCCGGTGCATTGGAACATAAGCGCATGGAGCACAACATGGTTAATCCATCGATGTAGTCTTTGGCATGGGTTTTTTCACCTGATACCACCATCCATCCAGCGCGATAACCACAGGCTCGATAATTTTTGGATAAGCCATTAAAAGTAATGAACAACACATCATCAGCAAGCGATGCAATCGAGGTATGTTCCACGCCGTCATACAAGACTTTGTCGTAAATTTCATCAGCAAAGACAATCAATTGATGGGTTCTGGCAACCGCAACAATTTGCTTTAAAAGCGATTCGGGATATAAAGCACCTGTTGGATTGTTGGGGTTAATGACCACAATGGCGCGAGTGTTGGGATTGATTTTGCCAATAATGTCTTGAATATTGGGCATCCAATCTTGGGTTTCATCACATTCATAGTGCACCGGTGTTCCGCCAGAAAGGCTCACAGCTGCTGTCCATAAGGGATAATCCGGTGCTGGTACCAAGACTTCATCACCATTGTTTAATAATGCGCTCATGCTGATGACAATCAGTTCCGAGGCGCCATTGCCTAAGTAAATATCTTCAATACCAACACCTGCAATATTTTTTTGTTGTGTGTAGTGCATGATGGCTTTTCTTGGTGCAAACAAACCTTTGGAGTCGGTGTATGCTTGAGCTTGGTGAAGGTTCACTATCATGTCTTGGACGATTTCATCGGGAGTTTCAAAACCAAAAACACCAAGATTGCCAATGTTTAATTTGGTTATTTTGTGGCCTTCATCTTCCATTTGTTTGGCTTTTTCTAAAATGGGGCCGCGAATGTCATAACAAACATTGGCCAGTTTATTGGATTTCTGGATGGGTTGCATGGTTATAAAATTAGAGATAGATTTAGGCTATTTTACCTGATAAATAAGGTCTTGCGTAGTTTTTTTTGAAATTTAAAAAAATGATTAAAATCATTTACTTTCATAAAAATTTAGTATAACTTTCTTGCAAATTTAAGGACGATGGGGGGTTGTATCCATGACTTCATACACACGCAATCAGGAGCGTTATCTTTTTGCTTTTGTCAAAACAGTTAATGTGGTTTTGGATGAGCATTTCAAACAACCACTTGAAAAAGAGGCAACCAATCTTATGGGTGCTGGGGTTGACCTTGGTGTTCAAACAGTTTCTTTGGCTGTCGCTGTGTTGACTGCAGCACCGACCATGGGCACCAGTTTAGCGGCTTTTGTGGCTGGTTTGTCTTTGGTTAAAAGTGCTGAGGAGGTGTATAAGGTGACCAAAGCCAATTTTGGTCCGATTGACTCTGAAGCAGGTGATGAATGGGGTAGTGATGAGCAGCGTCTTCAATGGTTTTTGATTTTACGCAATACCGCTTTTTTATTGGCCGTTCGCTACAAACATACCATAGAAGAGTATTTGGATGAGGCTAGCGTTAAAGTTTTTGCCCGTTATGCAGCCGAGCGCTTGAGTAAAAAATTAATTAAAAAATTTCAAGAAAACAACGAAGATGTTCCCAATCATGAGTGGTTGGCGAATTATTTGATTGAGCCTGTTAAGCAATCGCTATCATTGTCGAACGAATATCCTGTGGCATTAAAAAATAAAAGCAATACCCGATTATTGCCATACGCGACAATCTCTGCCAAATGGTTGTATGTCCGCGCCAGATGGGTTTTGTATGATGAAGAAGGTCATCATAAAGTCTATGCTTCTGCCACTGAGACTCAATTTTTAACGCATAAAACCACGATAAAGCAATATGGTTACATGAGCTTACTCAAAGCGTATCGAATAAAGAATCAAAAAACTCATGTGGATGAGGCTTCTTTAAAAGATATTTCAGATGAAGTTGGTGGTGATCTCAATAAGTTTTTATGCTTTCATTATTTGGTTCAGCGAGGTGATGTTGAAGACTATACCAAAAATTTGAATCCCCATGATGACTTATCTTTGAATCAATTCATGAGTCGTCGTTTGAATCAACAGGTTATTGCCTGTTGTCATGATGATAGACTCATGGGATTAAATATGCAGGGTGGGGATTTTTCGGAGGCCAATTTTTATCGTGCCAATTTAAAAGATTGTAATTTAATACAGGCCACATTTAGAAAAACCAATTTGGTTGAGGCTCATTTTGAGGGAAATAATCTTCAAAATGCTTGCTTTGAAAATGTTTTTGCTGAGAAAAGCACATGGAACAACGTTCATTTTGAGGGAAATTTTTGTCATGCAAAAATGACTGCTTCAATGCTGAATCAATGTTCTTTTGGTGCGAATTTTGCATCTCAGGACATCGATTGGACATTGGCGGTTTTGAAAAACATCATCACAACCGATGATACAATTAAAGCTTCTTTTGATGAACAATTGAAAGCAAGTCGAGAAGCGCATTTGCAATTACAATCGGAGTTGTATCAATTAAAAGTACAATTAAATCAAACAACCAACAACATTGGTGGAACGAACACACCCATTCGTCAAGCGAAAAATTTAAAAGAACCGGTTGCTGAATTATTACTTAAAATTACTGCATTGGAAAACAATAAACACATTGATCCCAATGAAATTGAAAGCATCAAATTACAGTGTGAACTATTGAATGCGGCGACCCAGTTGAATAAAACGGCCATCAACGCGTTACAGCAGTATCAGATTCATAATGACGAGCAGTGGTTGTTACAGCATAATCTTAATGAAAGTTTTAAAGAACGATTAGAATCCATCGAAGCAGAGCATAGTGTTTTAAATAGCATTAAACATCATTGGCAATATGCGATTAATTCGACCTCTTATGAAGAACATAAAAAAAACTACATTGAATTGGTTGTTGCCTCAGCCAAAAACGAGGAACAAACGTTTCCTGTGGTTGATGCATTAGAAAACTTTATACAATCAAATGATCAGTTTTTATTGATGTTGGGTCAGGTTGGCAGCGGGAAGTCGTTGGTTGCCAGAATGTTTAAAGAAGAGTTGTTGCATCGCTACGAATCGGGAGAGACCAATTGGTTACCCATTTACATTCGATTAAATCAAGTTCAAGACACCAATCAAAATTTTTTATTGGAGATTCTATATTCAGTATTTGAAAAAACCCAAGTGGATGATTTGTTTAATCATTACCAATGCATTTTTATTTTGGATGATTTGGGTGAAAGTACCACTTCATTACAACGAAATATATTTGAGCAAATCCATCAAATGAATGATTTGTGGACACTTTTTCCACCCAAAGTATTGGCACTGGCGCATCATCAGGCGCTTTATGAATTGGAACAAGATTATCATGATTTATTAAAGATTGATAATGTCAGAAAATTTTCCACTGATTGCGAATGGATCATACAGAACTTTGATGATGAACAAATTAGTCAATATTTAAAACGCCATGATGATGGCGCATTGGGTTTGCGAACGCGCTTTAGCGAGCTAACAAAAAACTTCAAATCCATTAAAAAAATGGCAAAAAATCCAATGATGTTGCAAATCATGGTGAGTGTTTTAAAAAATTCACCCAATGGTGATTCATTGCCATCATTACGTGTGGATTTGTACCATGCTTTTTGTAAAAATTGGTTTAATCAAGTTCAGGATAAATTACCTCATGAATATCAAACTTATGGGATTTTTTATCACCATCTCAAAGAGTTGGCTTTTGCAATGTATCAAAAGAAGCAAAGTCATCTAGAACGGGATTATGATGAAAAACATCATGAACAAGATCCGTTAAGTTGGTTGGCGCAGGGGAAAAAAGCTTATTTGGCGCCAATATCCATCATCATCGAAGAATTAGCCGATTCAAATAGGATGATTCGTTATGAGTTTGTGCATCAATCCTTTGGTGAGTTTTTTTTAGCACAAAGATTGGTGGATTGTTTCATCAAAGATCATTTGACGCTTGGTGAGCAAATGCAATGTTGGAATTATGATTTTTTGTCGGATAGAAAAGGTACTTTGGATTTTATCATTGAAATCAGTAAGCAGCCAGAACACAATAAATTGATTATGAAGCATTTGGTTTCCATGTTGGAGCAGTGTATTGATAAAGCAAAAAGTAAAGATAAAAATCATTCTTTGACGTTTGTGTCTTCGAATGTCATGACGGTATTATGTGCTTTATCTTATGATTTTTCTGGAAAAGATTTAACGTATGTGAAAGCGGTTAAAGCCAATTTACGAGAAGGATTGTTTGCTTATGCTGATTTTTCTTATGGTGACTTTACCGGTGCTTGTTTTTTTGATGCCAATTTATTGCATGTTAAGGCCATCGATACCAACTTTACCGATGCTCGATTCATTAGCTCACGACAGTTTCTTGATTTACAGGGACCAACCACTTCTTTTGCCGTTTACCCTTGTGCCACGGAAAGCATTGTAACCTATGTTATTGAGCCGAAAGGGGACAATCATTCTTATCAAATCGCCATCATACGTATTTATGATGGTTTGGTTTACAAAAAATGGAACGCCCACAAACAAGACATACTATCTCTTTCCTGGATAAATTATGAGGGTAAAGCGTTATTGGCTTCTGCGGGTCTGGGTCAAACGATTCGGGTCTGGCAGGTTGATGAACAAATCACTGATGTGCGTGAGATGGTAAAATTTAAAAAACATCAAGCCCCGATTATCGCATTGGGTTGGCAACATAATGGGCGTATCTTGACCTCTTTAGACCGTCTCAGACAATTGTATTGCTGGGATATTGCCCAAAAAACACTCATTGTATCCGTGCCTGATTTTTTTTCTGACGTTGATGCATTTTCTTGGGGAAATAGTTCGGAGCGATTATTTTTGGCCAATAATATGTTGTTAAGAATATGGCCTGATCCCAGTGTGCGCTCTCTTTATGATCTGGCGACCTTATGTCATATTTCATCAGAAGACTCGATTTCAACCATGGCTTCTTGTTTGAATGATGATCAACTGGCGTTGGGATTTGTTTCGGGTTTGATTGTGATACTTGACTATTCAGTTGCAGAACCTCGAATCATCCGAAATTTG
>CAISSD010000093.1 GCA_903887975.1 uncultured Legionellaceae bacterium
GATAAACTCATACCGATAGAAGTTAAAAGTGCCCAAACCCTTGCACGTGGGCATTATCAACATTTAAAAAAATGGCTTCTTCTAACACAACAACATGATACCATCGGTGCATTAATTTATGGAGGCGATCAATGGATGCAGCGCGATCACATTCAAGTTATTCCATGGTATGGCGTGAGTTAAAACGCAACAATGCTACAATCAAATTTAATTTATAATAGCACCACAAAAGCCCCATTAATTTTTTGTTTTTCCAATAATTTTTTCAGTTGCAATGCCACACTACGTGTGTTCAACGGACCAATTCGCACCAAAAACCGATGTTGATAAGGCTCAACAAAAACCGAATTTCGACTTATTTTGGTCAATTGCGCACGCAACGAGTTCGCAACCGTCTTCGAGGTGAACGCCCCTGCTTGTAAATAAAAATGTGCGATATGCTTTTTTTGAGTTAATGCTTCAATTTCCACCATGGCCGTTCCTTTGGGAAACAAACCCAGCTTAACCGCTGCACCGTACGAAAGATCCAAAATACGCCCAGAGTGAAACGGCCCTCTGTCGTTTACTTTAACCACCGCCTCTTTACCATTGGATAAATTTTTCACCCGAATGTAGGTGGGCAAAGGCAGTGTTTTGTGCGCCGCCGTTAACGCATACATGTCGTATTTTTCACCACTTGATGTCTTCTTGCGATGAAACTTGGTGCCATACCATGAAGCCAAACCACGAGATTTAAATCCTGAGGCGGTTTTCATGACGGTATAAGTTTGGCCATCAACACGATAAGTCAACGGATTTCCATAGCGACTCAAGGGCTCATCATGTGGAAAAATCTTTTTAAAAAAAGACGGAATAGGCCCGCTGGGGGCAGCATCACGTTGTGTATTCACAAAATTTTGTGGTTTTTGAGCATGGGCATTCAGCTCCAATGAACGTGTTTGACACCCCATCAATAATACAAAAAACAAATACATCAACTGATATGGTCTCATAGACGAAAACACTTTAATTTTATGAATAATATTTGTCAGTATATCGTTAAATTTCTTTGATTGCTATTTTGTGTATGCCAAAGCCTGTGTTAAAATATTATTTTTCAACTCAACATCAAGTGATCATGAACGTCTTATTTATTAACGCCTTGCTTTTTTGTTCTTTTTTGTTTCAAACAACGTTCGTTTTTGCAGATCCCAACAGCATGGGCTCAATCATCCAACAACCAACATCATCAGCCCAAGCGCCACATGCCAATCCTTTAATCATTCCCACACCGCCCAACATTAATGCGAAAGGCTATATTCTTATTGATGTTGATAGTGGCAAAATTCTTGCCGAAAAAAACAGTGATACCAAATTGCCACCGGCTAGCCTGACCAAAATGATGACCTTATACGTTATTTCTAATGCATTAAAGCATGAACAAATTCATCTCAACGATACTGTTCGTATTTCCCAAACGGCTTGGAAAACAGGTGGTTCTCGCATGTTCATCAAAGAGGGTCAACAGGTTCACATTAAAGATTTACTTAAAGGCATTATTGTTGACTCTGGTAATGATGCTTGTGTTGCCATGGCCGAACATTTGGGTGGAAGTGAAGAAGGTTTTAGTCAAATCATGAATCAACAAGCCATGAATCTAGGCATGACTCAAACCCATTTTACAGACAGCACCGGATTACCCAATCCAGAACTCTATACCACAGCAAAAGATTTGGCCATACTTGGCAGTGCACTCATTAAAGACTTTCCTGAGTACTACCACTGGTACAAACAAAAATGGTTTACCTACAACGGCATTCGTCAACCCAACCGTAATCGTTTATTATGGCGCGATGAACAAGTGGACGGCATTAAAACAGGACATACCAATGACGCTGGATTTTGTCTGGTGGCATCAGCCAAGCACGACAACATGCGGCTCTTATCTGTTGTTTTAGGGGCACCCAGTGATGGTGTGCGTGCCGATGATAGTGAACGTTTACTGAATTATGGTTTTCGTTTTTATGAAACCCACGCACTTTACAAAGCCAATCAAGTCATCTCTTCCATTGATGTGTACAAAAGCATCAACCATAAACTTAACATTGGACTCCTGCAAAATGAATTTATTACCATTCCAAGTGGACAGTATCAACGTTTAAATTTGAGTACCAATGCACCAAAATTCTTAAAAGCCCCCATCAACCGTGGCGACAAAATTGGCGATTTGATTGTTAAACTCGACGAACAAATCATCGCAAATCAACCCTTGTATGCGTTGGAAAACGCACCAACAGGTAGTCTGTACACAAGAGCCAAAGATTCCATGCGGTTGGTCTTTAAACATTGGTGGGGATAAGCTTATCATGAGCGAAGCAACGCTTATTGAGTTTCCCTGTCGTTTTCCAATTAAAATTATTGGCGACAATACCGAAGCATTCATCACCAATGTCGTGTCGATTGCAAAAGCACACGACACTAAATTTTCCGAAACAGACTTGATCAAAAAAAACAGTACCGAATCCAAATATGTTGCCTTAACGCTTCATGTTGATGTTCATAGTCAAATGGAGCTTGATGCTTTGTACCAACAACTCACCAAACTACCCAGCGTTAAAATGGTATTATAATGCTCAACATTCGATACCGAGGTTTAGAAGACTATACATCGAGCTGGAATGCCATGAAGCAATTCACCCTCACGCGAACGCCTGAAACCATCGATGAGCTTTGGCTTTTGGAGCATCCTGCTGTTTACACCCAGGGTCAAGCCGGTAAACCTGAACACATTCTAAAACCCAACCCTATTCCCATTGTACAATCCGATCGGGGTGGACAAATCACATACCATGGACCAGGCCAACTGATTGCCTATGTGCTGATGGACATCCATCGTCGTCAACTGGGCGTTCGTTCTCTGGTTGGGTTGCTTGAAAACATCATCATTGATGTACTTCAAACGTATCAAATTATTGCGCATAAACAACAAGGTGCGCCCGGTGTTTATGTCGACAACCAAAAAATTGCCTCCATTGGATTGCGCGTTAAAAATGGTTGTACCTATCATGGTGTTGCATTGAACATCAATATGGATTTAGCACCTTTTTTAGACATCAACCCTTGTGGATTCTCCAAACTGCACATCACGCAGATGAGCTCTTTTGTACCCATGATTCAGTTTTCTGACGTACAACTTGAATTGTCGCAACACTTTAATGATTGTTTTGGATCAAATCCTCATGCATTTATTCACTAATTACATTCAACCGTTGATACAGTGGCTACAACATCATCCCTCGATGGCCTTAATGTTTACTTTTATGCTTGCCTTTTGTGAATCAGTGGTCATTATCGGCACACTCATTCCTGGTTCGTTTGGCTTAACCGCACTTGGTGTTTTAGCCGGCTCTGGCATTATGAGCATTTCATTAACCTACATTGCCGCTATTGGTGGTGCCATATTGGGTGATGGATTAAGTTATGTGGTTGGCATTTTATTCAGTGAGCAACTCCCTCTGGTTTGGCCCTTTTGTCGACATCCACAGTGGATTCATCGTGGTGTTACTTATTTTAATAAGCATGGAGGCAAAAGCCTGATTGCAGGACGTTTTTTTGGGCCCCTGCGCTCGGTGATACCCATGATTGCGGGCATGATGCACATGTCTGCGCTTCAATTCATGATTGCCAATGTTGTTTCTGGGATCATTTGGGCTGGATTTTACATTACACCTGGCGTGCTGATTGGTGCTGTTGGCAGTGAGCTCTCACCAGACCAAGCCACGCGCTTTTTTTTAATGCTGCTGTGTCTCGTTATTGCCCTGTGGTTTTTAAGTCGATTGATGTTTTTATTGATAAAAAACCTGAAGCAGCGCTTTGAGGCTCATGCAATGCATAACAAAAACAATAGAATCATCAACTATTGGTCATCAACGATTCCAGGTGAGCCTTATCCAACACTCATCATTCTGTATAAAATTTTATTATGCACGTTTTGTCTAATGCTGTGCTTGGCGCTTTTTATTGTACCCAGCATTTCAAACAACGTTAATATTCCGCTTGAGCATCTTTTGAAAAGTTATCGATCAACGCCCATCGATGAGATCTGCATGATGATGTATCTCACATTCTCGAAGTGGACCCAAGGGTTCATGACGTTCATCATCGGCAGTTATTTTATCTTTAAAAAAAACTGGCGTATGCTTGGGTACTGGTTCAGTTTATGCTTGATTTCAAGTCTATTCATTAATCATCCCATCATCCCTGCCACCGCACTTTTAGCATTTTGGGTCTTACAAACCAACTCAAATTATTTTTATGCACGAATCATTACCGCATATCTATTTTTTTTCGGATTGGTGCAGCTTATTCTTAACACACAACATTTATTACCCATATTCATCAGTTATGGCATTGGCTATTTATTGGCACTGTTTCATTGGTTGGGCTATAGACGCAAACAAGAACAAATTATCCCCTTACCTTCCGGACTAATGCTGCTGGCATTTCTTATGGCGCTCATGGTTCATGGAATGGCTAATCATTCATTCCCTTTGAAAAAATATGATGAAACCAATCTGCAATACCGCATCGATCATCAAGCTTGGTGGGATAACGCCATCGATAATCTGCCACAACACATCACCAACCGCTTGGGATCTCGTATTGGTTTATTCAATCTTCAATATGATGGACATTTGGAATTTTTAACACAAAAACTAGAAAACTTAGGCTGGAAAAAACAAACACCCTCTTTTTTTTATGCTGCTTTAATGCGCAGTAGTGGTCAAAAATCGCGAGAAGAATATCCGTTGATTGCACCAATTTATTTGAATCAAAAGCCTTTATTAACATTATCGTATGCGTCAAAAAAACACCAAGCAATCCTGATTTTACGTTTATGGGCATCCAATTATTATTTTGCCGATTCTGATGAGCCTTTGTATTTGGGCAGCATCATGCCAATATCCTCGAGCGAATCCAAAACCTCCATCAATGAAATCATGCCGGTATTGAATTCAAGTTTTAGTGGCCTTGAAAAAGTCATCTACCCCTTTCCTGAGGAAACCATTAAAACACTTCATGATCCGCTGATTCCAGTTTTGTTTAAAATAGATGCGAAAAACACAAAATTGTCATTTTAATTTAATTTTGTTATGATGAACACATAGTAACGTTTTTGAATCGTCATGGAACTAAATTTAAAAACAATAAACAATTTATGCATGATTCTATTGTGCATGATGGGTTTGTGTTTTCCAACCAGCACGTGTTTTTCCATGGCACGTAAAATCAATTTGGACAAAGCCATTGACGATGCCGTCAAACGTTACGGTTTAAGAACTGAACCACAGTTGCAATCTTATTTCTCTCAAGCCAACGTTCATTATCCACCTAAAGATATTGCATTATTGGCCTTTAAAAAAGAAAAACACATTCAATTGTTCGCGCGAGACGAAAAAAAACAATGGCGCTATATTCATACCTATCCGCTGACGGCTTATAGTGGCAAACTAGGCCCAAAACTTCGGGAGCGAGACCGACAAATTCCTGAAGGCATCTATCGATTAACCGCATTTAACCCATTTAGCGCCATGCATTTATCACTCATGATCAATTATCCCAATGGTTTTGATAAACTTCAAGCCAGCAAAGAAGGACGAAATCATTTGGGTGGAAACATTTTTTTACATGGTAAAGCCATGTCGGTGGGCTGTTTGGCCATTGGGGATCGGGCCATGGATCAACTCTTTACCTTAACACGACGTGTTGGCTTAGGCCACGTGCAAGTCATCATCGCACCCAATGATTTAAGACACCAAAGACCACTCACTCCAAATTTTGCACAACCACGATGGTTGCCAGATTTGTACCATCAACTGACATCGACTTTATCGCAATTTCCAATACCAAAAGCCGTCAACACCAAAAAATCATTTGCGCTGGCACGGCGTCAATGGATGCGGTGAAATTCTTAAAAATTTGACTATCGTCTTACACCTATATATACTAAAACCTATATTTGTTAAGGAATCTCATGTGAAGAATAGAAACAACGGATATCTTTGACGAATGGTTTGATGTTTTGGATGATATTGACAGAGCCAACGTATTGGCATCAATGATGGTACTTCAAGAAAGAGGTCCTATGTTGGCTAGACCATATGCAGACACCGTTAAAGGATCATGTCATTGCAATATGAAGGAGTTACGCATCCAAAGTAGAGGTGATTCCATAAGGGCATTTTTTGCATTTAATCCAAGACGTCATGGAATTTTATTATGTGCCGGTAATAAAACCGGAAATGACAAAAGATTTTATGATGAGATGATTCCAATTGCTGATCGTGAGTTCACAGCACATCTGCAACGATTAAAAAAGGAGTAATGATAATGGCTAGAACTCTTGAACAAATCCTGTCAAAAGAAAAACCAGAAGTGGTCAAAAAAGCCCGAGAAAAGGCAGACGAGATCTTATTTAATATCCACTTGGCCGATCTAAGAACTATTGTAAAAAAAACACAAGTGGATGTTGCAGCGGTTCTTAACATCAAGCAACCCTCTGTCGCCGAAATGGAAAAACCTGGACACGATCTTAAAATATCCTCTCTTAAACGTTACATAGAAGCAATAGGTGGAAAACTACGACTTGATGTTGAACTTCCTGATGGAACACATTATGGATTTTCTGTTTAAAAAAATTCCTTTTTAAATACCTTATCAGCACGATAACTTGAGCGTACCAATGGTCCTGATGCCACCTCAAAAAATCCCATTTCCAAACCCAGATCACGAAAATGCGTAAACTCCTGTGGGCTCACATAACGTTCAATAGGCCAATGATTTTTAGTTGGCTGTAAATATTGCCCCAAGGTCATGATGTCAACACCGGCTTTTCGTGCGTCTTTCATCGCTTGAATGATTTCTTCGTCCGTTTCGCCAAGACCAAGCATTAAACTTGTTTTGGTTAAAACATCAGGTCGCTGCTGTTTTGCATAGGCCAAAACATCAAGTGTTTGTTGATAACCCGCCCGAGGATCGCGTATGGGATGTGTTAAACGCTCCACCGTTTCAAGATTTTGAGCAAACACATCGACCCCACTTTCCAATATGGTTTTGATGTCTTTAAAAACACCCTGAAAATCTGGCGTTAATGCCTCCACTTTGGTTTTGGGTGAACTCAATTTAATGGCTCGAATGGTATTGGCATAATGCATGGCGCCTCCATCAGATAAATCATCACGATTCACCGAGGTCAAGACCACATAATCAAGATTCATCAACTGCACCGTTTTTGCGGTATTGTTAGGCTCATCAGCATCCAACCAACCCTGAAGATTGCCAGTATCCACCGCACAAAAGCGACAAGCTCTGGAGCACACACTACCCATCAACATGATGGTTGCCGTACCATGAGACCAACATTCTGATAGATTAGGACATTTTGCCTCTTCACAAACCGTTGCCAATTGATGCGCTTTAACCGTGGCTTTGACTTCATGATACTGTGGC
>CAISSD010000094.1 GCA_903887975.1 uncultured Legionellaceae bacterium
GAGTCATGGGATCATGAACTTGATATTTAAAACCATAATCATTTAATTCTTTGATTAATTTTAGGGTTAAACTATTGCGCACATCATTGGTGTTTTCTTTATAGGTAAGGCCCAACACACCAATGGTGATTTTTCTGGGGTCAATCTGATGCTGCAGAAGTAATTTCATCATCGCTTGGATGACAAATTGGCTCATGCCGTCATTGACTTTTCTGGCGGTTAAAATTAAATCAGGATAAAGTCCCTTTCTTTTGGCTTTAAAAGCCAGATAATGGGGATCAATTGAAATACAATGCCCCCCCACAAAACCAGGTTTGAATGGTAAAAAAGTCCATTTGGTTTTAGCGCCTTCAATAATCTCTTGGGTATTCAATTTAAGCTCATGCATGATTTTGGTGAACTCGTTCATTAAGGCAATGTTCACATCACGCTGAGTATTTTCTAAAATCTTAACGGCTTCAGCGATGGCAATCGACGATACAGGATGAACCTTGTCACAAATGCTTTCATAGGTTTTTTGGATGATGGCCAGTGTTGTTTTATTTTGTGCCCCAACAATTTTGGTGATGTTTTTGAGCGTGTGTTGTTCATCACCAGGATTAATGCGCTCGGGCGAGTAACCAACGTTAAAATCCACGCCGCAGGTTAATTGGCTGATTTCCTCTAAAATAGGGATGCAAATTTCTTCGGTGGTTCCTGGATAAACCGTGGATTCAAAAACCACAATGTCTTGTTTTTTTAAGATGGCTGCCAATTGTTGGGTGGCATGAATTAAAGGTTCTAAATTGGGCATTTCATAAAAATAAGCAGGTGTTGAAACCGAAACAATATAAAAATTGGCTGTTTTTAAATCATTGATGTTGTCGGTGTAAAAAACGTGTGTATTTTTTAATTCTTGGTCGGTGAGCAAATGATTACGGTCTAGATGTTGTTTCAATTCAAAAATGCGTTGTTGATTGATGTCATAACCTAAGACTTGATGATGTTCACCCAAAGAAACAGCAAGCCCCAAGCCAACATAACCCAAACCAATCACTGCATAGGTGCTCATAAGGTTCCTTTTGAGTTCAAAAATAACAATCAAATTAATATTAGACCATTTTTGGCGCTTTTGTACTATGATTAACAAAACATAAGGAGATCTTGTGGCCAGATACGTGGTGACGGGTGGATGTGGTTTTATTGGTTCTCAATTAACCAAAAAATTGATTGCCCAAAATCATGAGGTATGGATCATCGATGATATGTCGAATGGTTGTCTGGTTCACCCCAATGCAACCTTAATCCGACAAGACATTGCTCAACATGAGACACTTCAAGGACTTTTGAATGGCATGGATGGTTGTTTTCATTTGGCCGCCATCCCCTCGGTTGACATTGCCATGGCCGAATGGCAAGCCGCACATGCCACCAATCTTCAGGGCAGTTTGAATGTGTTTAAAGCCGCCATTGAAGCGGGAAATATTCCTGTGGTGTATGCTTCATCGTGTGCGGTTTATGGACAAGAAACAACGATGCCGCTTTGTGAAACCAACGTGGCTAAACCCATATCAGCATATGGTTGTGATAAGCTATCAACCGAATTCAATGCGTTTTTTTTGGCAAATGGGTATGCACTCCCAAGTGTTGGTCTTCGTTTATTTAATGTCTATGGGCCGTATCAATCGCCGGGGTCGCCCTATGCGGGCGTGATTACCCGTTTTATCGAGCAAATGTTGCATCATAAACCATTGGAGATTTTTGGTGATGGTGAGCAAACACGAGATTATGTGTTTATTGATGATGTGGTGGATGCTTTTATTCATGCAATGAATCAACTCAAAACAGGTGCTGAAGTTTATAATGTATGCACAGGACCGCCCATATCCCTGAATCCATTCATTGACTGATTGTCTGAATTATTACAAAAGACTGTGACATCAATCCATACAAAAGCCAGAGTTTCAGATGCATTGAATTCTTATGGCGATTGTCAAAAAATGCATGCCCGTGGCTTTAAAATCAAACATGATTTAAAAAATGGATTAACAAAAACCATCGATTATTTTTTGCATCAAAGAAATATGACGCAACAGACATCCCAAAACATAAAAATTCAAAACAGTATTGCTCGAACGCATCTGGCTTTGGTTCGTAATAAAATCAATCAGTTGATTCAAAGTAAATCTCAAAAACACATGGCCTTGGTGGTGTTGAAAGTTGATGATTTTTGTTCCATTAATGATTTAATGGGTATTGATTCGGGTGATGCATTATTGGGCGCTATTGAAGAGCGTATCCATCAACAATCATCGAAAAATGATTTATTGATGGATAAAAATGGCGATAATTTCATCATTTTATGGTGCAATAAGAATGAAATGCAAATTAAAGCCAAATTAAAAAAATTATTAAATAACTTGGCCGAACCATTTTGTTTGGATGGTCAGTCGGTGCAAATTACCGTCAGTGTTGGCATCAGTCTTTGGCCTGAAAATGCTGCTGATGCCGATGAGTTGTTGCGTCACGCTGATGTTGCCTTAAAAAAAGCCAAAGAACAAGGCAAAAACAACCATGAATTTTTCTCGCAACACCATGGCATGAAACTCCATTACATACAAAATCTGCAAAACGATTTAAAACAAATTTTAAAGCAAAGTGAGTTGTTAATTTATTATCAACCACAAATGAGCACAGAAAATCAGCATGTGCTTTGTTTTGAGGCGTTATTGCGATGGCATCATCCCAAAATGGGTGTGATTCTCCCGCATGATTTTATTCCCATTGCTGAAAAAACCGGTCAAATCATCATGATTGGTGATTGGGTATGGC
>CAISSD010000095.1 GCA_903887975.1 uncultured Legionellaceae bacterium
TGCTTTGACGATAATCCACTGCATATGGAAGCCTTGTGTAATGGTCTTGGGACATGGGGTATTGATTGTATTCGTGTGCATCATTTTTCACTTTTAGCCGAAACTTTGGCGCAACATCCTGAATGTGATTTGGCCTTCATCAATGTCAATCAAGGCCTGGAGCTACAAATTGGTGCCATCTTAAAGCATCAATCCATCCCCTGTGTGTTAATCTCTAAATGGTACATCCCCAATTACCAAGAATTGGGCGCAGAAGCGCTTCTTTTTAAGCCACCGAACTTAAAAAAATTGCACGACACCATTGCTCACCTGATTTTAAACCATACCCAAACACCACCAACAAAACATGCGCTTGATGAACTACGTCAACAATTACGTCACATAAAACCCCACATACTCATTGCCGAAGACAATGACACCAATCTTTTTTTATTGGAATCACTACTTAAAGATCATACCGAACTCTTTAGCGTTCAAGATGGCGAGGCTGCATTGGCATTGTGTCATCAACAAAAATTTCACATCATCTTGTTGGACTTAAACATGCCCTGCCTCAATGGTATTGATGCCGCGCGCGCCATTCGACAAGATTCCGTGGTCAATAAAAACACCCCTATATTGCTCTTAAGTGCCAGTAATAACGATGTTAACACCCAACAACTCAAAAATGCGGGCATTTCAATGTGCTTGCCCAAGCCCATCAATGAACAAAAATTGTTACAACAATTACTAAACCACATTCAATCCCATAAACCCTGTGCGATTCATTGGGAGTTGTGTGTTGAAAAAGTATCGGGCAATCAAAAACTTGCCGCTGAATTTTTAACCCTCTTCATCCAAGAGCTCAAAGACAACCAAAAAGAATTTATACATTTGGCAGAGCGTTCTGATTTTAAAAAAATAGAACAATTGGCGCACAAATTACATGGTGCTTGTTGTTTTTGTGGTGTGCCTAAACTTCAAAAACACGTGGCACAGATGGAGCATCTTGCCCGTGGGGCTCAACATATCGATGACCTAGAACTTGCTTTTAAATCAATGATGGAAAGTATTGATGAAGTTCTTCAAGCATTTGAAGAACTTCATCAACAACAGCTAAAAACCTTACTCACGAAGGAACGCTCATGAATCTTAAAAATGCTCTTTATGCCCAATCGGGTGGTGTGACTGCGGTTATTAATGCTTCGGCTTGTGGTGTGATTCAAACTGCAAGACAGCATCCCCATGCCATTGGTCGTGTCTATGCTGCCCAAGATGGTATTTTGGGCGCCATCCACAATAAACTCATGGATACATCGACATTATCTGATGACACCATAGCCAAATTAATGCACACACCATCGGGTGCATTTGGGTCTTGTCGACATAAACTCAAAGCACAAAGTCCTGAATTCGATACACTATTTGAGGTCTTTAAAGCACATGATATTGGTTTTTTCTTTTACAATGGTGGTGGTGACTCTCAAGACACTGCGCATAAAATAGCCATCATGAGCCAAGAGCGCGGTTTTCCCATCACCTGTATTGGCATACCCAAAACAGTTGATAATGATTTACCCCATACTGATTGTAGCCCAGGCTTTGGTTCAGTAGCCAAATATGTGGCAATTTCAACCCTTGAAGCGGGCTTGGATGTGGCCTCCATGGCGGCAACCTCCACCAAAGTTTTTATTTTGGAAGTGATGGGCCGTCATGCAGGTTGGATTGCGGCCAGCAGTGGCTTGGCAGCAGAACATCAAAGCCTGCCACCCCACATTATTTTGTTTCCAGAGATTGTTTTTGATCCCAAA
>CAISSD010000096.1 GCA_903887975.1 uncultured Legionellaceae bacterium
AACCATAAAATCATCCACCAATATGGATGAAATAATACAAGCTCAGTTAAACCTTTCTAAACTGCCTTTGAACTCTAATCCAGTTCGTCACAGTACGCGATGTCAGCAGTGTGGAAGGCCACATGCAGTTTATGCCAAATTTGGGTTGTGTCGCATATGTTTAAGACAACAACTGATGGTTGGGAACGTTACTGGTGGACGAAAGTCAAGTTGGTAACCCTTTTTTTGGAGAATTATAGTGAGTATGCATGATCCTATTGCTGATATGCTAACAAGAATACGAAATGGTCAACAAGCAAAACACCAAGCTGTTTCTATGGTTTCGTCAATCATGAAAGAGCAAATTGCAAGTGTATTGAAGGCTGAAGGTTTCATTAACGATTTCAAAGTGCAAGCTGAAGAAAATAACCTTAAAACAATGGTTATTTCTTTAAAATACTATCAGTCTCGTCCGGTCATTGACTCCATAAAACGCGTGAGTCGGCCTGGTTTGAGAATCTATAAATCTGTAAATGATTTAAAAGATGTCCCTGGTTTTGGTATTTCCATACTTTCTACTTCTCAAGGTGTTATGACCCAGAAGTCTGCGAAAGCGAAGGGAATTGGTGGTGAACTTATTTGTGAAGTTGCGTAGATTTAGGGGTTTATTATGTCAAGAGTAGCAAAAGCCTCTGTTGTTGTGCCAGCTAATGTAGAGGTTACAACCGGAAATAATACCGTTACGGTCAAAGGTCCTATGGGCGTCCTAACCAAGCATTGTAACATGCATGTTTTGATAGAGCGTAATGAAGATCAATTGTCATTCAAACCGGCAACCAATGATCCCCAGGCATGGGCTCAAGCAGGAACAGCACGTGCTAACGTTAATAATATGGTTAAAGGGGTTACAGAAGGTTTTAATTTAACATTAGAGCTGGTGGGTGTTGGTTATCGTGCACAAGCAAAGGGTGATCTTGTAACATTGCAGCTTGGTTTTTCGCATAATATTGATTACCAATTGCCAGCAGGTGTAACGGCCGAAACGCCTAACAACACAACCATTTTACTTAAGAGTATTGACAATCAATTGTTGGGACAAGTTGCATCTGATATACGAAAATTTAGACCGCCAGAACCTTATAAAGGTAAGGGTGTTAAGCGTGCAGGTGAAGTCATTGCACGTAAAGAAGCCAAGAAGAAATAGGAATTAAATTATGAATAGCCAACAAGCACGTAAAAGACGTGGACTTAAGACCAAAGCCATCATACGTAATTCAAAAAAACCACGTATGGTTGTGCACCGAAGTACATCACACATGTACGCTCAAATTGTTGTTTCTTCTGATGCTGGTGATATTGTGTTGGCTTCTGCATCTACTGTTGATAAAACAGTGAAATCAACGTTAAAAGGAAACAAGACCGAACAAGCAGCAATGGTTGGTCATGTTTTGGCCACTAGAGCAAAAGAAAAAAATGTAACTGAAGTTGCATTTGATCGCGCAGGTTATAAGTATCATGGTCGCGTAAAAGCAGTTGCAGATGCTGCTCGCGCAGTCGGCCTGATTTTTTAAGGAACAGTTATGGCATTTGAAGATACAAATAAAAATGATGGATATCAAGAGAAAGTTGTATCCGTCACTCGTACAGCAAAAGTAGTCAAGGGCGGACGTGTCTTTGGTTTTGCAGTACTGGTTGTTGTTGGAAATGGAAAGGGACAATTGGGTTATGGTCGTGGAAAGGCTCGTGAAGTACAAACGGCCATTCAAAAGGCTATAGAACAAGCAAGAAAAAACATGTTTTATATCCCTCTTGCGGGAGACACCATTCACCACGAAATAACCTGGAATTATGGTGCATCCAAAGTCTTTATGAAACCTGCAAGCCAGGGTACGGGTATCATTGCAGGCGGTGCTATGCGTGCAGTATTTGAGGTTCTTGGAATTCATAATATTCTGGCCAAGAGTATTGGCTCGACGAATCCCAGTAATATTGTTCGCGCAACGACAGCAGCACTTACTAAAATTGGTACTCCAGATTACGTTGCTGCTAAACGTGGCTTAACTGTTGAACAATTGTTGGCGGGTTAACGATTATGAGTAAAATTAAAATTACATTAGTAAAAAGTATTATTGGAAGAATACCCAAGCATGTTGCTATTGCCAAGCAGTTGGGGTTAAAAAAAATGAACAAAACG
>CAISSD010000097.1 GCA_903887975.1 uncultured Legionellaceae bacterium
ATATCCTTTTTTTAGATAATGATTGACACATTTTAAATTAGCAGAGGTTGTGTACTCATTAAATTTGTTTTTAGCAAAATACAACATCGACAACTGCGCCAGCCATTGATCATACCCTGCTTCAACATTGACATAGTTCTGCTTTGCAAAATACACCGACAAAGAACCATCATCGCTGGGATACTCATCTTGCAAAACACCGTTGAATGCTAATGCTTTCAAGCGATCAAACACTTTTTCTTGGGTCACCACATAAAAATTACGATGATGCTTTTCATGATTCACATGAAGCTTGCGCGCATCAGAGGCCATGGTATGTCCTTTTAAATACTCGTGCAGTGAATAGGATTCTTGATTGTTATGAACTGCAATAATCTTACCAGGTGGAATGGCAGCAATAATCGCTTTGGCCAAAAGATTCACTTTTTGATGGGCATGGGGTGTGTACGCACCAAACATTGTTAGTGTTTGGCGAATACCACGCTCTGAAAAAATACGATTGGGATCAAACTCAAAGCGTTTACCCTCGTCATGAAAAACAATATTTCGTTGTCCGGAATGAAGCAATGTAATCACCGTTCCACCTTGAAGGCGCATGTAGGTCATTGCAGTCATGAGTGCCGTGGTTTCATTTTGATGCAAATGAATCAATGTTTTCCCAATTCCTTGTTGGGTTTTTTGAATGATAACGCGCTCATCACCCAATTGAATACTCTGATGTTCAGAATGAATCACCATCTGTGTGTTCAGCAAATACCATAAAAATGCAATCAGCACCGGCAATCCTGTATTTTTTAAATTCAAATATTATAAAATAATTAAAATAAGATAACAATAAGATCAGCATCAATTGACGACTTGAGGCATACAATGTAAAAATAAGTTTCTTGTGTCCAAACAGTGAAGCCCTATGATGATGACCATGATTGAATGCTACCGCCAAGGATTATTCCATAAAAAACACTGGTTCAACAACATCACTGCCGGGGTGATTGTGGGTATCATCGCGCTTCCTTTGGCCATGGCCTTTGCCATTGCATCAGGTGCAAAGCCGGAGCAGGGACTTTATACCGCCATTGTTGCTGGATTTTTAGTGTCTGTTTTTGGAGGAAGCCGCGTACAAATTTCTGGTCCTACAGGTGCATTCATCATCATTCTCTCTGGAATAGCCGCCAAGTATGGCCTTGATGGTTTACAAATTGCCACCATTTTGGCAGGTTTCATGTTGATTTTTTTAGGTGTTGCGCGACTGGGCATGGTCATCAAATTCATTCCCAGCCCAGTCATTTTAGGATTTACCGCAGGGATTGCCATCAGCATTTGGGTAGGACAATGGTATCATTTTTTTGGATTACCAAAACCTTTGGGTTTGCATTTCCATGAAAAAATTTGGTCGTTGATGCAGTCTTTTTCACACATCAATTTTATAACCACACTCATTGGTGTTTTATCATTATTGGTGGTCGTTTATTCAAGTCGAATACCTGTGCTTAAACGCATTCCCGGTGCCTTGATTGCCATGATCATCGCCACCATACTCGAAGCCATTTATCAATTCGATGGTGTGGCGACGATTGGCAATACCTATGGCGGGATCCCACAAGGGTTACCAACGTTGCATTGGCCGACCATCACCATGGATAGAATCATCGAGCTCATTGGGCCTGCGTTCACCATTGCCATGCTTGGTGCCATTGAATCATTATTATCCGCGGTCGTTGCTGATGGCATGTCCAACACCCGCCATGATTCCAACCGAGAATTGATTGGTCAAGGGCTTGCCAATATTGCAGCACCAATTCTTGGTGGCATTGCTGCGACGGGTGCGATTGCAAGAACGGCGACCAGCATCCGTCATGGGGCTAATTCTCCTCTGGCAGGAATCATTCACTGCATCACTTTACTATTCATCATCCTCTTTCTAGCACCTTTAGCCGCGAATATACCCCTCGCCTGCTTGGCAGCAATATTATTTGTCGTCGCTTGGAACATGAGTGAGGCCAAGCATTGCATCCAATTGATTAAAACAGCCCCTTGGATGGATGTATCCATTTTGATCATTACTTTTTTATTAACCATTTTTGTAGATTTGGTTGTTGCCGTGTATATTGGTGTTATTCTTGCCATTTTACATTTTTTATTAAACATGGCATCCGGTGTGGAAATTTCAAAACAAAACGATGCATTGTTTCAAAAAGAACGAAAGCGTGATAAAAACATCTCAATTCCCGAGGATGTTGTGGTGTATGCCATTGATGGGCCTTTTTTCTTTGGCGCTATTGAAGTTTTTGAATCCGCATTGGCTTACACCCACAATGATCCACGTGTGTTGATTTTTAGATTGCGTTGGGTGCCATTAATTGACAGCACCGCAATCAATGCATTGCGAACGGTCATAGGCGATCTCCAGTCACGCGGTGTGCATGTATTGTTGACAGGTCCCAAACCGACCATCATGGCAAAACTTAAAAAAGCAGGGATCATCAAGCTTTTAGGCAAAAACAACGTGTTTGATGATTTTTATGAAGCTCTAGAAACCACACTCAAAGTTTCCAGCGACGATGCAACCATAACCATTGCTCCGGATGCGCCATAACCATCCGCTCCAGTGCTTGATTGTAAGCTCGGGTATTGTATTGAATTGACGCTTGCGCACTTTCTTGCTCCTGCCATTCAATCGGTTCATGAAACTCTAAAACATGATGTCCATCAGGCAAACGATAAGCCGAGGCTGGAACCACAGGAATTTGAGTATGGCGCGCAATACTGGCAAGACTTCGGTAGGTTCCCGCAGGTTTTCCAAAAAAATCCACCGCAATACCATCGCGATTTTTTAATGAAGCATGCTGATCCAACACAAACACCACGGCATGATTTTGATTCAAAGCCTCAATGACTTGTGGGAGTGAGTTTTTTTTTGGAATCACATTCAAACCCGCTTTGTAATAGCGTCGAAATAAAATACGCTCGATGGTTTTATTTCCCAAAGTACGACGAATGAAATGAAATTGCCCTTGAAATTGCTTAAAAT
>CAISSD010000098.1 GCA_903887975.1 uncultured Legionellaceae bacterium
CTTGATGATTGTCTTGGCGGGCCCTGTGTGTAATTTTATGCTGGCAATTTTTCTATTGTGGTGCACTTATGTTTGGGGCATGCAATCAACGCTTGCCCTAATTGATGCAGTCAAACCAGGCGGTATTGCTCAACAAGCGGGTATCAAAGGGCATGAGACTATTGTTTCCGTTAACGGTCATTCGGTGAAAAGTTGGCGTGATGTGCAATGGGCTTTAATGCCTGTTTTAGGCACAAAAAAGGCCATTAAAATTGATATTCAATCACTTGATTCGGGTCTTATCAAAACCGTGTGGTTAAAGACAGGGCATTTTTTGATCGATCCAAAACAAGGCTTTTTGAATGTTTTGGGGATCGTGCCTTATGTTCCTAAAGTTTCAATGGTGGTGGCTAAGGTCGGTGAAGGAACGCCTGCGGCAAAAGCAGGATTTCTTGCAGGAGATCGTGTTTTGTCGATGGATAAACACAGTTTTTCTGAGTGGCATGAAATGGCCAATTATGTTCAAATGCATCCCAATCAATGGATGGATGTTACCGTGTTTCGAGACAACCAAGAGCGTTTATTGCGGGTTTATGTTTTGGGACAAAAGCATCGAGACACTTTAGCGGGTTTCGTTGGTTTACAATCAAAAACCATGTCTTGGCCATCTGCGGCATTAATTTGGCAAAAAGACACACTGGGCAGTGGCCTGGTGCATGCGCTTTCACAAACGGGTTTATTAATCACCACAACGATTAAATTATTGGGGCGTATGGTGACTGGTTCACTGTCTTGGGATGGACTCAGTGGCCCTGTGGGTATTGCCATGGCTGCTGGAGATTCTGCACGAGGTGGTGTGGCGGCTTATTTATCTTTTTTAGCGTTGTTGAGCGTTGGTTTGGGGGTGATGAATTTATTACCCATTCCCATTTTAGACGGCGGCCACGCGCTTTATTTATTAATCGAAGGCATTCGTCGACGGCCACTTTCAGAAAAGGCAAAAATACGCGGGTTTCAGTTGGGTATTGTTTTTTTAATGATGTTGATGACGCTTGCTTTAAAAAATGATTGGTCACAACTTTAGTTTGAACAATTTTAGTTTGACAGGCTGCGCCAGTTCTTATAATGTGCGATTGATTTGATTCACGATGCTTTGGGTGTACTACTAATAATGATAAAAATGCGCAAAAACAAAGTGGTGATGGCGTGTTGTTCTGCAGCACTGGTGTGGTCGTTGACCGTCAACGCGGCGGATGGTTTTATTGTTCGCGACATCAAGGTTGTTGGTCTGCAACGCGTGAGTCTGGGAACGGTCCTGAACTATGTTCCCATCCAGGTTGGACAAGAATTAGAATCTGGCGATACCCCTAAAATCATAAGGGCACTTTATGAAACAGGTTTTTTTCAGTCGGTGGTTTTGGAGCGCAAAGGCCAAACATTGATTATTGATGTGGTTGAGCGCTCAACGATTGGATCGGTGAATGTGGTTGGCAATCAAGAGATCCCAACCGACAAAATGAAAGAAATTGAAAAAGAGCTTGGATTGGTGAATGGGCGTGTATTTCAACGAGCTTCTTTAGAGCGATTGGAAAAAGAGTTACGACAAGCTTATAGTGCACGTGGAAAATACAATGCACGTGTGACCTCTAAAGTGACCCCCATGACTGAAAATCGCGTGGGTATTCAGGTGACCATTTCAGAAGGGCGAGTGTCTCGCATTCAAGCCATTAAAATCACGGGCAATCATGATTTTTCAGAGAATGATTTATTACAAGAATTAACATTATCCAACAGTAATGTGTTGACTTATTTTACCAAGAAAGATCAATACTCAAAAGCTTCGATGGATGCATCTTTAGAAGCCTTGCGTTCGTATTATTTGGATCGAGGTTACTTAAAGTTTGAGATTATTTCATCACAAGTGTTGCTGTCTCCAGATAAAAAAAATGTCTACATCAATATTCATATTCAAGAAGGTCCGCAGTATCATTTTTCGGGCTATAAAGTTGTTGGGCATACCAAATTGTCACAAGAAAAAATTAAATCATTGGTGTTGGTGAAAAAAGGTGATGTATTTTCACGAAAAAAAGTGACTGAAACCATCTCTGAGCTTGGTTTAGCCTTGGGTGATTTGGGTTATGGTTTTCCTGTGATTAATGCTGATCCACGTATTGATGAATCCAATCGTACGGTATTTTTAACGTTTATGGTGGAACCTGGACGACAGGTTTATGTACGACGCATTAATTTCCATGGCAACACCAAAACAGCCGACTATGCATTACGCAACATCATAAGACAAGATGAGGGAACATTATTGTCGTTGCATAATATTAAAGAATCAGAACGACAGCTTCGATTTTTAAAATATCTAAAAGATGTCAATATTAAAACCAATCCCGTTCCTGGAACCAACAATCAGGTGGATATGGATGTTTCGGTTGAAGAAGCACCATCCGCTGAAGCGTCTGCATCTGTTGGGTATGGTACCAATGGTCCTCAAGTGAATGCATCGCTTAATCAGTTTAACTTCATGGGTACAGGGAAAACCGTTGGTTTTGGCTTTAATGCCAGTTACTGGGGGCAAGATTATGCGTTCAACTATTAC
>CAISSD010000099.1 GCA_903887975.1 uncultured Legionellaceae bacterium
AGTCGCGATGCCGTATGAGCGATTTTTTTTTATCCATCATCCAGGCTGCGAACATGGGGACAGCAAGTTTCATGATTTCTGAGGGTTGAAAACGAAAAATGCCCAAATCAAGCCAACGCTGAGCACCTTTACCAATTTTTCCCTTGAACATCACCGCCAACAGCAAAAAAAGTCCAATACCATAAATCCATGGCGTCCAATTTTTATATTTATGCGGTGCAATAAAGGCAAAAACCACCATAATGCCCAATGCCAAAGACAATCTTAAGATTTGGCGTAGCACCATGCTTAGATTTTGATTGGAGGCACTGTATAAAATAATTAAGCCAAGCGTCATTAAGCCCAACAACATCCAAAGTAGTGGCATATCGAGGTAGAGCGTTTTTCCAGGAAAACGATAAGTGGGTTTATTGGGAATCATGTTCATGAGGTGATTTCTTATGGTATAAGTCAAAATAGGCATCCATCACCACTCGGGCAATGTGTGCCGCGGTGACATCATGTTCAACAAGCGTTGCGATGGCAATTTCTGGCTGGTCAATGGGTGCAAAAGCGATGAACAAAGAATGATCTTTAAGTGCCGCGGGGATGTTTGTGTATTTTTTCTTGTCGTTTTGACTTAAGCTAAATACTTGCGCGGTGCCTGTTTTTCCTGCCACCGTATAAGGCGCATTGCGACCAAAACGATAACCCGTGCCTTCGTTTTGTGTGATGACCGCATGCATGGCATCAATTACCCAATCCCAATAATCCTGATTTTTTAATTGTACGGGATATTCTTTTACAGGGTGGTATGGGGTTTTTAAACCTTCATCATCAATTGAATGGTTGAATAAATGCGGACGAATGCGTTGACCACGCATGCTTAATGTTGCAGCGGATGATGCAATTTGCATGGGTGTTGCCAACATATAGCCTTGCCCAATGGAGGTGATGAGGGTATCTCCAGGGTACCATGGTAGTCCTTTATTTTGGTGTTTCCAATGAGGACTTGGCATGAGGCCTGAAGCTTCTTCACTGAGATCAAGGTGTGTGGACTGACCAAAACCAAATTGCAAAAGCACATCTTCCATGGCATTAATTCCCATTTTATGTCCCAACTGATAAAAATAAGTATCACAAGAGACCATGATGGCGCGTTTTAGATTGACAACGCCATGGCCTGTGCGTTTCCAATCTCGGTACATGTGCGTGATCCCTGGTAAGCGATACCAACCCGGATCATAAATATGGGTGTTGGGATCAATGGCATCTTTTTCAAGACCTGCCAACGCCATGTAGGGCTTGATGGTCGATGCTGGAGGATAAAGACCCCGTATGGCGCGATGATAAAGTGGTCTTGAGGGATCTTGGGCAAGTTTTTGATAATCATTTTGGTTGATGCCATTGACAAAAATATTGGGATCAAAGCTTGGTGTGCTGACCAACGCCAAGACATCGCCATTGCGAACGTTCATCAAAACAACAGCGCCAGGTTGATGATTTAAAGCTTCATAAGCAATAGTTTGTAAGCGCGCATCGAGGGTTAGGGACAATTGTTGACCTGAAACAGGTGGTTGTTTGCTTAAAACACGTAATGTGCGACCACTAACATCGGTTTCAACTTGTTGATAACCAACTTGACCATGCAATGTTGTTTCATAATACTTTTCAATGCCGGATTTGCCGATAAAATGAGTGGCTTGATAATTTGAGGCTTCTAAAGTTTTTAGTTCCTGAACATTAATTCGCCCAACATAACCCACCACATGAGCGCTGATGGGACCCATTGGGTAATGACGCATCAATTGCGCTTTGATGGTGACCCCTGGAAATTCGTATTGGTGGCTGGCAAACGTCGCCACCTCTTCTGGATTTAATTTGATTTTGATGGGAATGGAGGCGTAGGATGGGTGTTGGCGCCGCTCTTTGTGAAATAAGGCAATGTCTTCATTGGTAATACTTGGAAGTCGCATTTGTAAATGTGAGAGTAAAGCTTCTAAATTTTTAACACGCTCGGGGGTGATTTCCAAGCCATAAATCGGTTGGTTTTCTGCCAAAATCACACCAAATCGATCCAAAATAACGCCTCGAGGTGGATCAAGTGGCACAATGCTCATTTGGTTTTTTAGTGATAAGGTTGCAAAGCGTTTGAATTGCGCCAATTGCAAATAACCCAAGCGTAAAATTAAAATCAGGGCGGAGACAACAACAAAAGCCATGAGAATGCTCAAGCGGAATGATTGCATGTTGGCATTATTTTTTTGCGGCTTTGGATAACGATGTCGTTGCATGGTTTAGAGGTTGATGATTGATGGATTGGTATTATATAACGATTGCGCTTATCACAACACCTTATTTATGATAAGGATGATTTTTTAAAATGGCGAAGCCTCGGTACAATGCCTCAAAGAGCACCACGCGTGCCAGAGGGTGGGGGAGAGTTAACTTGGACAATGACCAGCGCTCATGAGCGTGTTGACGCACTGATTCGGCCAATCCTTCCGGTGCGCCAATCACAAAACACCAATGCGAGCTATGAAGTTGTAGCTGCTGCAGCCTATGGGCCAATTGATGACTATCAAACGATTGTCCTTCGATGTCCAATATCATTAAACGTGCTTGGTTGGGAATATGAGCCATGATCATTTGGGCTTCTTGTTCTAAAACTTTTGAAACATCGCAAGAAGCTGTTCTTGGTTTTAAAGGTAATTCAATCAAGTTAAACTGGCAGTGCTCTTGCAAGCGTTTGGCAAATTCTTGGGTGGCCTCGACAACCCAAGCAGGCATTTTGTTGCCCATGGCCACCACGGTTATTTTAAGCATCGATGTTTTTGGACCACAATGATTCAAGATCAAAAAAATCACGAGTACTGGGTTGCATGATGTGGACAATCCAATCACCAAAGTCGATTAAAGCCCACTCTCCAGTGTCGATTCCGGTATGATGCAAGGCCGGAATAGCGCGCTCTGATTTCATTTTTTCCATGAGTTCATTGGCAATCGCTTTCACTTGACGTGAGGAGCGACCACTACAAATAATCATGTAATCGGTGATGGTGGTTTGTTCGTGAACATCCAAAACAACGATGTCTTTGGCTTGCATTTCATCAAGTACGTGTTGAATAAATTCTAAAGTAGTTCCATGTTTGTTCATTATGAGGTTGACATCTCTTTGTAAAAAACAAAAGATTATAGCATGATGGTTTGATAGATTGAAGAAAATTGATATACTTAACCAAATAATAAGAAAGGAAGAATAAGCGCATGAATTTGAAATACCCATGGATTGTTGTTGGTTTGTTACTCCCTTTGATGAGTGCAATGGCCTCGCAATCCGCATTAAAACCTTATGATTTCAGTGGGTTTTATTCAGGTGGAAGTGAACTGGTTAAAAACACGGCCACAGCCCCTCTTTATGATGGTCATGTGGGTTATGGACATTACTTTAACCAAAACATGTATTTGGGTGCAAAAACATCAATGACCCCATCGTGGTTGCCGACGTTAAACGACATTGAAAAGCCAATTTATCATGTTGATGCGGTATTTGGCTTTCAATCGTCCACGGATTTATTGCCTTTTTTAGAGGCAGGTGTGAGTTTTGCCGATGCAGATGATTTTTCTTCCAATAATGTATCGCGAAGGATCATGGGAAAACACGCTATTTATGCTAACCTTTTGAATACCAATCAATATCAAACGGGTTATAATTTTGGCATTGGTGCCAACTATCAATTGAAGAAAAATTGGTTTTTATCCAGCGAGCTGATATACCATTATTTGGGTCATGACATCATGAATGATGCTTCAAAAACAAGCAATGTTGCGGCCAGTTCTTTGGATGCTTCGACCAAAGTCAGTCAATCGGTCTCCGTGATGGCGCGCGTTTCCTATCTTTTCCCAAGCTATTAACAGCATGATGCGTGTTGAGATTTATACCGATGGTGCGTGCAAAGGCAATCCAGGACCTGGTGGATGGGGCGTTTTGTTGCGTTATGGTGATGTTGAAAAAAGCATGCAAGGGGCTGAAGCCAACACCACCAACAATCGAATGGAATTATCAGCTGCCATTCATGCACTAAAAGCATTACAAAAGCCTTGTCAGGTTGATTTGTATACTGATTCTAAGTATGTTCAACAAGGCATAACTCAGTGGATTCATGGTTGGAAA
>CAISSD010000100.1 GCA_903887975.1 uncultured Legionellaceae bacterium
AGATTTATCAACCGTTGAGCCGTCTTTGGCCGGACCAAAACGTCCTCAAGATAAAGTCAATCTTCACACCGTTTCACAAGAATTTGATGCTTTCTTATTGGAGCTCAAACGAAACAACGAAAAAAACACAGCATTTCCCATTAAAAATCATTCAGAAACATTGCATCACGGCGATGTTGTGATTGCGGCCATCACAAGCTGCACCAACACCTCCAACCCCAGTGTGATGATGGCTGCAGGATTGGTCGCAAAAAAAGCCATTGAAAAAGGCTTGCAAAGAAAACCTTGGGTTAAATCATCTCTAGCACCTGGTTCTAAAGTGGTCAAAGATTATTTGATGCAAGCCAATCTTCAAACCTATTTGGATCAATTGGGTTTTAATTTGGTTGGTTATGGCTGTACGACTTGTATTGGGAATTCCGGACCTCTACCCGATGAGATTGCAGGAGCCATCACCGAGCATGATCTCGTCGTTTGTTCTGTACTCTCTGGTAATCGTAATTTTGAAGGGCGCGTACATCCTCAGGTTCGTGCCAATTGGCTGGCATCGCCACCGCTGGTTGTGGCTTTTGCCCTCGCGGGCACGGTGTGTATTGATCTCAAAACCACGCCACTTGGCTTTGATAAAGCCAATCAACCCGTATTTCTTAAAGATTTATGGCCAACCAATGCCGAAGTTGCGGCTGAAGTTGCCAAAGTCACCCAACGCATGTTTCATAAAGAATACAGCCAGGTATTTCAAGGGGATGCGGAATGGCAATCATTATCCCAGCATCAAAGCACCAATTATGCATGGAATGTTGATTCAACCTACATTCAACAACCACCGTTTTTTAAAGATTTAAAAGACAAACCCGAATCCATTAAACCCATTCAAAAAGCATATGTTTTGGCATTGTTTGGCGACTCCATCACCACAGATCACATCTCTCCTGCAGGCGCCATCAAACCAAGCTCACCCGCAGGACTGTATTTGGCATCCAAAGGTGTGACGCCCGAGAACTTTAATTCTTATGGTTCGCGTCGTGGCAATCATGAAGTGATGATGCGTGGAACCTTCGCCAACATTCGTATTCACAATGAAATGGTTCCTGGCACAGAAGGTGGTTTCACACGATTTATTCCCAATGGCGAAGTCTTGTCCATTTATGATGCAGCCATGCAATACCAAAAACTTGAAAAACCATTGGTTATTATTGCCGGTAAAGAATATGGTACCGGATCGTCTCGTGACTGGGCGGCCAAAGGTACGTTGCTTTTGGGGGTAAAAGCGGTGATTGCAGAGAGCTTTGAGCGCATTCATCGCTCCAATTTAATTGGCATGGGGGTTTTGCCGTTGCAATTTTTGGATGGCATTTCAAGAAAAACCTTAAACCTAACAGGTGATGAGCGGATGAGCATTGATGTATCAGAGTCCATCAAACCAAGGGTTCATCTTCATTTAACCATTGAACGTGTTAATGGATTAACCGAGGTTGTTCCGGTGTTGTGTCTCATCGATACCGCCAATGAAATCGAATATTATCGTCATGGCGGTATTTTGCAGTATGTATTACGGAATATGGTTTAAACCCCATCTTCATCCGCAACCACGAATATTCCCGGTGCATTGCGCAAATATTCGTGGTAATCCATGCCATAACCAAAAATGTAATAATCTTCCACCTGAAGACCCACAAAATCAGCATGTTGCAACCCTTCTGGAACCCGTTTATGGTGTTTATCCACCAAAACCGCCGTCATCACACTTGCCGCACCCAGCCGCTTGGCCTCTGCAACAATCGCAGCCAATGTGACACCACCGTCTAAAATATCATCCACCACCAAAACAGTACGCCCAACAACCGAAAGCCCCGGTTTGGCTTTCCAATGCAAAGCACCACCACTAAGCTCTCCTCGATAACGTGTTGCATGCACGTAATCGACTTCCAAAGGGAAATCCAATCGGGGCAACAAATTTCCCATGGGCACAAGACCACCAATCATCACGCACCATAAAATCGGATTTTTATCTTGCAATTGTTCGTTTATTTCCATAGCCATTTTATCCAACGCTACTTCAATGTCTTTGGTGGTGTACAAGCACGTAGAGCGCTCATAAACGGCTTGAATTTCACTCGGGATCATCATTATTAGTCCAACTATAGGCAATTGAAGCGCGATTATAGCGCATTGGTTGCCGAGAATCATTAGTCTATGGTAAAACAAGTAATGGATTTTATTTTGGACACGTTTTCTTGCCTCATCGTGAACGCATTGATCCCTTTCTATCATTGGATGCATGGTTTAAAAGTGCACAGGGATCACTTGTTGCCCAAGCATTTACCGATGAATTAAAATCCACGAGCCATCTAAAATCAGGCTCATACTTACTGCAACTGGGTCTTGGTGGGGATAATATTTGGCTGCCAGCATTAAATTATCGACATCATTGGATTGCAACCCCCGCATCAACCCATAAAAAAAATACATTATTAAGTGACATTCATGCATTGCCCTTTGAAAAAAACAGCATCGATTGCATCATTGCACCACTCACCATCGAAGCATTGATGCATGGCAAACTCCCCATTGATGAAATCGATAGAATTTTAAAACCCATGGGATTGATTATTATTTTGGGAATTAATCCCATTAGTCTTTGGGGGCTTGCGTTGTCTTTGGGGTGCACACCTTGTTTTGGAGCGAGAACCATCATCCCAGCATCATCACTAACCTTAAAACAGCAATTTTTAAATCGCGGGTACACCCAAATGTTGCTGAGTAGTTTTTATCATCTGCCCCCGTTAAAAAATCCAAAATTGATTAAAAACTTGGCCTTTTTAAATCCCATGGGAAAAATGCTTTGGCCACTGCCTGGGGGTTTTTATTGTTTCATCGCTCAAAAGTATCAACCCATTCCACCTGCAGGCTTGATGCAACGTTTAAGCGATTACTTGGGTTTATCTGGCGCATTAGGCCAAGAGAAAATTCCGGCTTGCTCTAAATCATTTAAGTTATAACAAGTCTATACACAAGGTTATCCACAGATTTTGTGGATAACCAAGCCTGCAAAACAAACGCCACCAATTAAAATTTTCTATATTTATCAATGACTTAAATTTTTAAATTCTTTTTGAATCGGATTGGGCAAATAAATACCTAAAAAGTTATTCACAATGCGAAACGTCCATGATTTCAATCAATCATACACATTTTTCATCAGTATTTGTTTTTTATACTATACTCAAGAGACATGAACCAACTCTATTAGAATCATGACTGAGCCCTATATTGACATCCAAGATGACAGTGAATTACACAAATATGTCATAAACGCTTATCGCACTCGTCTGGCGGCTTTTGCCAATGGTGCCATTTATGTGGTGCAACATGATTCACAACAAACTGAAAAAGAAGACAAAATAAGG
>CAISSD010000101.1 GCA_903887975.1 uncultured Legionellaceae bacterium
AAAGTCGGTCAGTGTTTTGATGATGCGGATGTCACAGCGCTTGCAGGATTGATTCGACAATATTATTCATCATGCTTGTGGAAAAAAGGCGATATCATCTTGGTGGATAATACCCAAGTGATGCATGCCGGCATGCCAGGAAAAGGCCCCAGAACCATACGCGCCATGATTGGCAACCCGTTGGACATGACTTATGGGCTTTCGCAATCGGGTTGTGTCACAGCATGTGTGCGAGAAGCCGAGAGTATTGGGGTTCATATGAAACATGATGAGGTACTGTCATGAATGCGTTGTTGTGTGTTCATGAGCAATAAATCAACCGTTTTTTGGGGGCTGTTGGTGATGTTTAGAAGTTTACAGTTATCTTTATCAATCAAATGCATGTGGATAAGATTTAAAAAACTTAAAGCAAATTTTTTTCCTTGATTGTTGGGGGCAAGAATGATGACAGGGATATTTTTATGAAGTTTTGTTTTTATAACATCTAATGATTGCATCATTTCCCATATTGTTCCTATGCCACCCAGGCCGATAACAATTCCTTGGGCATGATTGATGAGTGCGTTTTCCCGAAGTTCAAGTTTTGGATACACATAATGTAATGTTTCAATGGTGTAGGGGGTATCTTTTTGTATGGGGTTTGAAAAATGAAAATCCAAACTAATCGCTTTACCTTTGCCTAATCTTGCCTCGCGTGCGCCACGAATAGCTGCTTCCATGATGCCAGAGCCACCTCCTGATGCAATGGGCCATATTAATCCTTGAGGATGATTGGTCCAAAGTTTAGCAAAATCACGAATGAGTTTATATGCTTGTGTTTTTTCAGAAAATTGATTGTGTTCGCCCCCACCAAAAACACTAATGATTCCATGGGGCGCTACAGTATTTATAAATAATTCCGACTCATTGATGGATGCATGAGTCATGTTGTTATGAAATAAAAATATCAATAAAAAAGCATGTGAATATAATCTGTTCAGAGAATGCATGTGATGATTATTTTTTATAAATAACAAATGTACTTCAATTTAATGTCTAGTGTAAAGTCTATTTTTGTTGAGCAAGCCATCGGTCAAGTTGATTGGCGAATTGTTGAATGTCTTTGGGGGTGTATTGACCTGGTCCGCTGGACAATAGGCCCGCGCCTCTTAAAGATTCGTTGACATTGCGACTGGCCAAATACGGTTTGATGTTGTTGGCGTTGTACAATGTTCCACGAGGATTGAGTGCAACACCGCCTTTGGTGATGATGGCATCGGCAAAAGGAATGTCCGCGGTAATGACCAAGTCATGGGCTTTGATGTGCGCAACAATGTAGTTGTCTACCACATCAAAGCCCGCGCCTACTTGTACTTTATGAATCAAGGGTGATTGGGGTGTGTTTAAAGGATGGTTGGATACGACCACGATGTGGGTTTTGGTTCTAAGAGCCGCACGAAACACAATGTCTTTGATGGTTCTGGGGCAGGCGTCGCCGTCAATCCAAAGGGTCATTTGTTGATCTTAAGTGAGTTTGTTAATGTATTTGGCAAAATTTGGCATCTAATTTGTTAATAAAGTGTAAAAACTATTTTTTTCTCGGCAGAATCTCAATCTGTGTCATAGAATTAAAATAAACGAAGCAGATGTGAGTCTTCGAGAGGGTGCAGTATATTCGTATCGTCTGGGTCAGGCCCAGCGACTTTTATAAAGAGGTACTTACCATGAACGATAGTAACACATTATTGTCACACATCAAACTACATTTTCACATCAACCATCCAAGCCTGGAAGAATGCTATGCGTATGGTTATGAATCGGCCAATTCGGGTCAATCTGAAGACGTAAATCCTTACAAGCCAAACACGGTAGAATATGATCATTGGGCAGAAGGTTGGTGGGCTGGTTTTTATGGTGAACAACCGCTTCATGTTTATGATTTATCTTATGAAGAAGATTTTTTGGCGGAACAAACTGCGGCCAATGATTGGTTTTATGATCACCGAAACAGTGGTTTTTTAACACGGGTTTTGGAAATAACTGGACTGATTGTTGTTTCTGCTTTTATTGGTTATCAATTGATTGAAATGGTGGCATAAATCAATCTTAGACCTCTTAGATAACCGTCAATAAAGAGTCGACATTAAGAAATGTTTAAATGGCGCAATGTACTTAAACGACGTGCGTGTTTTAAGATTTTTTTGTTCGAGATAAGGCTTTTTTGGCGGTTATGTAAGGGGTCTTAAGTTTCTCCAAACAATTTAATGATCATACTGCGCATGCGTGCAATTTCTGATGGATTAAATTCTTTATAAAATGGGCTGCCGATATTAAGACAGATGGAGATGTTTTCTCCGGTGTTTTTTAAAAGATCGACCCCCGAGACTTTGAGCAAATGAATTCGGTCTTTAATTTCTACGGCCCAGTCATCAAGGTATTGTTGATTGCTGAATACAGGCATAAACGTATTTTTTTCATGGTTTAGGTAGAGCACCTGAGGCGCATCATCGTCGCTGTATTTTTCAATGGGGATGATAAGATTGGCCTTGATGAGCTCTAAATAAGCTTTATTGGCTTTTTGAGTATCGCCCTGGCTTTGTAGGGCTTTTTCGATGGCTTGTTCTAGTGCGTTCATGTGATGTTTGAAAAGTTGTCTGTGTCAAAGAGTATAACATGAGCGATTGTTATGTTTGGCACAATTTTTTTAAATCATGGATAAGCTTGATGCTTAATTATAGAGATTTGATCTCAATTAATCGTTCAATTTGACTAACAAGGTAAAATGGAACAGATAAGATTTTTTTTGTTTCATCATAAGTGAGTGCTTGTTGTGATACGCGAACACCTAATGGAATATTTTTTTCCACCATCATGACTTGCAGTGATTTAAGTCGACCAACAGAGCCTGCTTTAACCTCAATGGGAATGATATTAACGCCCGATTGAATCACAAAATCCACCTTAGCTTGACTGCCTTTTTGTTCGCGAGCCCAATAATGTAATTGGGCGGCAGTATAGGCAGGTTGATAAGCGAGTAACTCTTGACAGACCAGTTGCTCGGCCATTTCTCCTCGATTAATGAGTAAAATATCTTCATTCATCAATGCTTGTGTGAGTAAGCCACCTTTGGCCGTGAGTAATCCGATGTCTAAGAAAAACAGTTTGTATTTGTTGAAATGGCTTTGTGCATTGAGCGGCAAGCCCGAAGCTGATGTGGCATAAATTTGATAAACAATACCGGCCAATCCTAAGTAATGGATGGCTTCTTTTAAAAAGCGAGAATGAACATCGGGATTAATTTTATGATAGTTGGTTTGTTGTGCGACCAAGTGGGGTAGTTGTTCGAACACGGTTCTTAAATGCATTTGTTTTGCCATGGAGGCATATTTTGCAAAATCATCTCGATAAGTTTCTAGAATATGGTGTTGTGTTTCTTGAAAAGCACCCGAAATACCTTCGTCCATCAAATGATTGACCACAGCAGGCATACCACCCATCATTGTATAGATTTTAATTTCATTCAGTAAAGCTTGGTGCAAAATATCGGGAATTGGTTTTTTTAAAGTCACGGATTGAATGGCCTCAATCCATGTGAATTTGTGTTTTGCCTCAAGATATTCAAGAAAAGACAAAGGCTTTAAGTATAAGTATTGGACTCTTCCAACTGGCATTTTGAATCCAGGTTCTTGTAGGGCGAATTCGAGTAAAGAACCTGCGGCAATGACATGTAATTCAGGCATGTCTTCTTTGAAGTAGCGTAGTGCCTGGATGGCCTCAGGGCACGCTTGAATTTCATCTAAAAAAAGCAGGGTATGGCCTGATTCGATGATGGCACCTTGGTAAACACAGATTTTTTGTAAAATATCTTTGACTTCGAATGTTGAAAAACAGCTTGCATATTCTGGTTTTTTTTCAAAATTGATGGAAACAATGTTTCGAAAATGTTGCTTTGCGAAAGCTTCAACCAAATAGGTTTTTCCCACTTGCCTAGCACCCCTTAAAATAAGAGGTGAGCGTTGTTTGCTTTCTTTCCATTCTATAAGCTTCGCCTCAATTAACCGCTTCATTTCGCACCTAAAGTACTGGATTATGGGGTTATTTTAGTACTTTAGGTGCAAATTAACAATGTGTTTTTAGATTATACCTTTTGAAATCACACCATAATTCGCCAATGCTATTTTTTTAGCTTCAAGATGATTCACCATGGGTTTTGGGTAGCGTTCATCAAGATTTTGGGGTAACTCGTGTTGCGGTGCTTCCCAAGGTTCATGAATCCAGCGTGTTGGGATGTCGCGTAATTCAGGCACCCATTGTCGTATGTATTCTCCCGATGGGTCGAATTTGGCGCTTTGTAATACGGGATTAAAAATTCGAAAATAAGGTGCAGCATCCGCACCACAGCCAGCAACCCATTGCCATGAAGCACTGTTGTTTGCCAAATCCGCATCCACTAAAGTGTCCCAAAACCAAGCAGCACCCTCACGCCAGTCAATCAGTAAATCTTTGGTTAAAAACGATGCCACAATCATGCGCACGCGATTGTGCATGTAGCCGGTGTGCCAAAGCTCACGCATGCCAGCATCCACAATGGGGTAACCTGTGTTACCTGTTTGCCATTGTTTTAAGGCGCTTTTGTTGTTTTGCCATGGAAAGCTGTCAAAAGAATTTTTAAAATTGCATTGAGGTAACGTTGGAAAATGATAAAGAAGATGATAAGAGAATTCTCGCCAACCCATTTCTGATAAAAAGTGATCGGCCGAGGCTGTATTGCATGATGGGTTTTGTTTGGCTTTTTCTATGGCTCGCCAAATGGTCCAAGGACTGATTTCCCCCCAATGTAGGTGTGGTGAGAGTTTTGAGGAAGCATCGAGTGCTGGAATATTACGATTGATTTGATAATCATTTAAATGTTGTTCAATAAAGCGGTCTAATTTTTTTAATGCGCCTGCTTCGCCAGGCTCCCATTCCTCATGAAACGCTTTAGCCCAGTTGGGTCTTGTGGGTAAAAGCTGCCAATGATTGAGTGTTTCGCCAGGGATAGGAGGACAAGTTGGTCTTAATGAGGTGATTTTGACATCTGGAATAGCCATATGTTGCAGACAATGCTTCCAATAAGGCGTAAATACTTTGAAATAACTCCCACTTTTGTTTTGAATGGTCCAAGGCTCATTGAAAAGGCTGCCATTATGGCTGTGTATCTTGATGCCTTCCTGATTAAGGATGGATTTAATATGCGTATCGCGCGAAATACTTGCAGGTTCGTAACAACGATTCCAATAAATGGCATCAACACCCTGTTCTTTAATGATTTTTTGCAATAAAGTTAAAGGCGTTCCATGTTGCAAACATAATGGCAAGTTTAATTTGTCTAAACTGTCATGTAATGCCAATAATGAATGATGCAACCACCAGCGTTGCGCTCCACCCAAAGCATGGGTTTGTGTGTCATGGATATAAAGTGGGAGCACTTGGGTATGTTCTGCACAGGCTTTGTGCCATGCAGGATTGTCGTTAAGCCGCAAATCCTGTCGAAACCAAACGATTGCAAGTGACATGAGCATATTCCTGTTTCATTTTTTAGTTATTTTAGTGTATGTTTGCTCAAAGTCTAGATTAAAAAGAGGTTGATGATGACAGTTTATGTTTTTCCTGGCCAAGGTTCGCAAAAAATAGGGATGGGTGAGACTTTGTTTGGCGCTTATCCTGAGTTATTGAATCAGGCCAATGAGATTCTTGGTTATGATCTGGCAGCACTTTGTCTGAATGACGTTGATGGACAGTTGAATCAAACTCAATTCACCCAACCTGCGTTGTATGTGGTCAATGCGATGTGTTATTTTGATTTGATGGCGCAGCGCCCCAAAGTACCTAATTATGTGATGGGGCATAGTTTGGGTGAATACAATGCCTTGTTGGCGGCTGGTGTGTTTGACTTTGCCACGGGGCTTCGCTTGGTGCAAGAGCGAGGTCGGTTGATGAGCTTGGCAAAACGTGGTGGGATGATGGCGGTGATTGGTTTATCTACAGATGCCATTCAATCTATTTTGGCCCATCATGCGAACGATGCTTCTTGGTGCATTGCCAATTATAATTCGTTGATGCAATCGGTGATTTCAGGACCACGTGAATCCATGGATGCGCTACAAAAGGCATTTGAACAAAGTGATGCCAAAATGGTGGTGCCATTGGCTGTTAGTGGCGCGTTTCATTCGCCTTTGATGCAAGAAGCAAGCCAACAATTTAAAACTTTTTTGCAACAATTTGAGTATAAAAACCCCAAGATCCCCGTGATTGCCAACACTAATGCCAAACCTTATGAAGGAGAATCCGTTGTGGTTGAACAATTGGCACATCAAATGACCCAACCCGTATTGTGGACGGATATGGTTCAATCGATGCTTACAAAATGTGAAACTGAGTTTGTCGAGGTGGGGCCAGGTAAAGTGTTAAGCGGGTTGATTCGGCGCATTCAAAATCAGCAATAATAAATCTGGTAGCTCCATTTTAACGATAAATATGGATATACTAAGTTAATTTTGTCGATATAAATAACGCTTGTATTCCAAGCTTATGCCCGTTAATCTGAAATAGAACCCTCTAAAATAAGGATATTTTATGTCGTTGATTCATTTGATTGTTTTGATTGCGTTGGTTGGGGTGATTTTATGGGGCGTGAATGTGTATATTCCGATGGCGCCATTGATTAAAAGTTTGTTGAATTTTGTGGTTTTTGTGGTGTTGGTGATTTATGTTCTACAGTTTTTTGGTGTGATCAAAACAATTCTGCCTTTTCCAGATGTGTTTAAGTAACGTTATTGGAGGGGGATTCTTCCCCTCCCTATGCCCTATCAGAATGCGTTTTGATGAACATTTTCTTCTTTTTAAAGGCTTGATTGATGTTTAAATACAAATCACTAACCACTTGATTTTTTTTGTGGACATTTTTAACGAAACATTCAAGTCTAATACTCTGGGTTTCAAACAAAACGATGGGTTGATTGGGCTTCTTGTGTACAATATCAGGGTTTTGAGCAGCAAGTTCTAATAATATATCTTTGATTGCAAACAAATCTTCATCAGGATCCACGGTTAATTCAATGGATATTGAATAAAAATTATTTTTATGGGCAGTATAATTAATCATAGAATCTTTGCCGAGATAAAACATGCCATTGGGGATGATGATTTCAGCATGGTTTAATGTTAACAGTTGAATGTTAAATGGCCCAATTTTCTCTACAAATCCTTCATGACCATGAATGGCAATATAATCATTCACTTGAAATGGTTTGGTCAATAACAGTAAAAATCCGCTAATTAAGTTACTGATGTGATCTTTGATGCCAAAGCCCAAAACCAAGGTGAGCGCACTGAAAAAGAAAGTTAATTTACTGACATTAAAGCCTAAGAATAATAAAGCAACCAATCCCGATAGAAAAAATACGATATACAACAAAATTAAAGAAACAATTTTTTGGCTAAAGGGTTCGAGATTAGAGAATTTGTAAATCATGATTTTTCTTGCAAAAGCTCTTCCTATCAATATGCCACCACAAAAATTATTCATGGCCATAACAATTTTTGTCAATTGATAGCTTCCTATTTGTGTATCATGGAGTTTGATGACGATCAAATCTTTGAAATAACTGGGGGTATGCCATAAACTTAACAAAGCAAAAAATAATAGTATCAACAATGGAGTATTTAGAATGAGCCGAAACCAAAATAATTCAATGATGGTGTATTGTTGAGAGACGCCAATCAAGCTTCTGAATGTTTGTGATGCCACGTATTTTGGTTGACTGAGTAATTCATACACATGTCCTAAAAATTTAGAATAGTAAATAAAGACAACAACAGTAATAAAGCTTACCAGCAATTCTGGAATGAGGTACAAAGCCAAATGATGGTAGCCCAAAATTGTGGCCATCATCATGATGAGCCAAATTGTGATGGCCAAATAATGACTTCGTTTATAAACTGATGGAGCCCATTTAAAATGCGTCGCAAAGAACATTAGAATGTCTTGAGAAAGATACAAGAAAAATGTAGTGAGTGTCATAATACACCCAACATTAAATAAATTTCTTGATGAGTCAGAAATGTTTTGATGCATCAATAAAAGATGTATTTGGAATAAAATAAATCCTATGGTGGCAAATAAAGTAATATGGCGTTCAATTTTGTGATAAAAATCGACCTTCATCCACGATTGTTGTGTCGATAGCAACCATACAACAATCGATACAAAAGAAAAAACATAAAGCCATTGATGGTTGAAATCGAGTAGTTCAAAGGGCATTGTAAGGTTTTTTGAAAATTGTGCGAACGATATCACTATATTGATATAAATGACGCTCAAAAAAAACAATACACTATAATAAACGGTTTTTAACTTAGGCCAACAGTGACCTTTCATGATTAATAATAAATACTCTTGCATTAAGACTAGAAAAACCACATAAAGTGTCAAGCCATCAAAGGCTAAAACCAATAGAGGCTTGGGTGATGCATGCATCCATAGTGCATTAAAAAAAATAACCAATGCCAAGATGGGCAGTAAAAGTGGCGCACGATTGGCTAAAAATAACTCGGTCAATCGAAGGTTATGAGCGATTTTTTTTGATGATTTTTTTCGTGTAAAATGGTGTATCAT
>CAISSD010000102.1 GCA_903887975.1 uncultured Legionellaceae bacterium
GTGGGCTGCATTCCTTCTAAAGCATTGTTGCATGTTGCAAAAATTTTGGATGAATCTCATGAGATGAAGGACATGGGGGTTTCTTTTAATGAGCCTTCGTTGGATCAAAAAAAATTAGTCGCTTGGAAAAATTCAGTGATTAAAAAATTAACGGGGGGACTGGCCGCACTTGCAAAACAGCGAAAAGTATCGGTTGTCACAGGACGCGCGTCATTTACCAGTGCGCATCAAGTTTCGGTTGAGACCCAAGATGGTTCGGTGTTGATTGATTTTGATGAGGCCATTATTGCGGTGGGTAGTTCGTCGGTGTCTTTGCCTTTTATCCCCGAAGATCCCCGTATTTTTAGTTCCACTGGTGCTTTGGAGTTAAGAGACATCAAAGGTCGTTTGTTGGTGTTGGGTGGTGGCATTATTGGGCTAGAGATGGCCACGGTTTATGCCGCTATGGGTGTTTCAGTCACCGTGGTTGAGTTTTTGGATCAATTAATTCCTGCTGCTGATGCTGATTTGGTTGCTGTATTGAAAAAACGCATGGAAAAACAAGGCGTTCAATTTTTGTTAAGCACCAAAGTAACCGCCATGAACGCACAAAAAGAGGGCATCATGGTCACGATGGAAGGAAAGCATGCTACTGAGAAGCCAATATGTTTTGCACAAGTGTTGGTTGCGGTTGGGCGAAAACCCAATGGGGCATTGATTTCTGCTGATAAAGCAGGTGTTCACGTGGATGAGCGCGGGTTTATCCCGGTGGACAACCAACAACGCACCAACGTGGCGCACATCTTTGCCATCGGTGATGTGGTGGGGCAGCCGATGCTGGCGCATAAAGCCATTCCTGAGGGTAAAGTGGCAGCGGAAGTGATTGCGGGTAAAAAGCATTATTTCAATCCACAATGCATTCCCAATGTTGCCTATACTGATCCGGAAATTGCTTGGACGGGTTTAACAGAAAAAGATGCCAAAACCCAAGAGATTGTGTATGAGAAAGCCGTATTTCCATGGGTTGCCAGTGGACGCGCGTTGAGTATGGGACGAGAAGAAGGCTTAACCAAGTTGTTATTTTGCCCCAAGAGCAAACGTATTTTGGGTGCGGGTATAGTGGGTCTTAATGCGGGCGATTTGATTGCTGAAGCCAATTTGGCCATTGAAATGGGATGTGATGTTGAAGACATCGCGCTTAGCATTCATCCACATCCAACGCTTTCAGAAACCATTGCCCAGGCTGCAGAAATGTTTGAGGGCAGTATTACGGATTTGTATTTGCCGAAAAAGGCCAAGAAGGAAGCTTGATGTATGGTGGCTACAGGTGGACTCGAACCACCGACCTCAGCATTATGAGTGCCGCGCTCTAACCGGCTGAGCTACGTAGCCACTAAGCATGCGATTTTGGCTTTTTAATGAGATGATGTCAAGATTTTTTTGTTAAAAAGCCAAGGTCGTTAACCATTGAATCAAATTTCGAATCTGAAAATGTTTGGCAGGAGTATCGTCTTATTCTTTGACCTTGATTCATATATAGAACGCGTGTCATATTGGTCAAAAATATTCAGATTAAGCCATTAAGGTTGGAACAGGGTAGTTTTGTATTTTTGAATCACGTGTGATTAGGATCAAATTGTTTAATTTGGCTTGAATGATGAGTAGTCTCTCAAAGGGATCGGTGTGCAACATCGGTAAGTCGGCTACGCCCAAAGCTTCTTCGGGCTTGATGGTTAATGTTTGGAAGCCTTCCATTGTGAGTGCTTCTAGAAAATTATGTGGCAATGTTAATTTACCAATACTTTTTTTAATGGCCATTTCCCAAAAAGATGCACTGCTTATAAAAATACCATTGGATTTATCTTGGATAATATGACGTGTTTTGGATTTAATAATGGTTGGATCCGTAAACCACCATAAAACAACATGAGTGTCTAATAAATAATTCATGTTATTCGTCATGTCCATAAAATTGGTTGAGTAAATTTTCTGGTAATGGCGCATCAAAATCATCTGAAATTTCAATAAGACCTCTAAATTGCCCACCGTGTCTTACTTCTGTGGTTTCGGTGTATGGAATTAAACGAATTAAAGGTTTACCACTTTTGGCGACAATGATTTCCTCACCGTTGAGTGCTTGGGTGATGTATTTTGAAAAATGTGTTTTTGCGTCATGGATGTTAACCAACATCAATGTTCTCCATACTCTTGTTGTTATTAAAGTTTAATAGACTAGGTCTATTTAGTCAAGTTTGTTTGAGTCAATAGCCGATGCATTGCTTCCCAAATGGCAGGCTCTAAAGGTACTTTTTCCAAAGTAGCCTGTCCCAACTGGCGATACAATGCTTGTTGCGAGGGTAAAAGCGCATCCAAATGCTGTTGAACAACGCCAACATCACCTCTTGCCAAAGGGCCCGTGAGGGCTTTGATGGGGGATGTGGCATGCGCTATATTGGTGATGGTGCTGTTGACTAAATGCTCGATGATATTCCGGCTTATGGTGTCCTCAATGCCTGCTAAAGTTAAACAAGCAGAAGCTTCTTCAATGAGCGTGACCACGTAGTTTGAGGCAAAGACGCCTGCTGCATGGTAGAGCATTTTTTTATCTTTTAGAATGCCATAAGTTTTGGCACCCATGGCTTTAAATAAAGGCTCTAGAACATGGAGGGCTTCTTCATCGCCTTCCATTGCACAAAAAGTGCCATGAAAATGTTCAACAGCCTTATTGGGTTTGGCAAAGCTCATCATGGGATGAATGCTGGCAATCCATGCACCACGCTCTTTAAGGCTTTTTAAGGCATCGGAATTTAATGCCCCACTACAGTGCACCACAATGTGTCCATTGACATCGGTTGTTTTGCTGTAGTTGTAGGCTGTGGTTTCAATGCAATCATCGGGTGTTGTGATGAAGATGATGGTTGCTTTGGGTAATTCTTGAAGGGATGCAAAAGCTTGTCCCTGACCAATAAAATCAATGGCTTTTTGAGCGCTTGTGATGTTTTGATTCACAATGCCTTGAATGGAGGCGAGGTGGTGGTGCACCATCAATCGTCCCAGCGTTTTCCCAACA